>JAOTYS010000332.1 GCA_029861795.1 Gammaproteobacteria bacterium
TGGCGACAAGACCTACTACGGCGCTACCTACGGCAAGATGAAACCGTACCACCTAGTGGGAAATGTGTTGCATCTGTCTGGGCACGTCCCGGTGGTCGACGGTGAAGTGGTTCATCCCGGTCGGCTTGGGGCCACGTTGAGCGTGGACCAAGGCTATGAGGCTGCGCGCATTACCGGTATTAACGTTCTCGCTGGCTTTAAGCAGGCCTTGGGGGATCTGGATCGGATCATCGCGATTGTCAAATCGCTCAATTTTGTTGTCTGCGAACCCGATTTCTATGACGTGCACAAGGTATCCAGCGGCCTCACCGATCTGTTGGCAGACGCATTCGGCGATGAGATTGGGATTGGATGCCGAGCTACCATCGGGGTGCAATCGCTCGCCCGCAATAACTGTTTTGAAACCTGGATCAGCGCACAAGTGCGTTGATAAGCCGGCGTTGGGTGGGCTGGAGGAATCATGGGACAGTATGACGCGCTGCTTAAGCCTTTCACGCTCAAGCATCTCACCCTACGTAATCGGGTGATCAGCACCGCACATGCTCCTGCATATGCGGAAGATGCGATGCCCGGAGAGCGCTACCAGCTTTATCACGAGGAAAAGGCCAAGGGCGGCATTGCTATGACCATGTTTGGCGGTTCATCCGTAGTGTCCCCGGATTGTCCCGCGACTTTTGGTCAACTTGATGTAGGGTTAGACCGCATCGTTCCGTATTTTCAGCAGTTCGCAGAGCGGGTGCATAAACACGGCGCAGCCATCATGTGCCAGATCTCCCACATGGGGCGACGCACTCGCTGGGACACTGGGAATTGGCTTTCTCCGGTGGCACCTTCCCCGGTGCGCGAGCCAGAGCATCGATCGTTCCCCAAAGTGATGGAGGACTGGGACTTCAAACGTATTCGTCGCGACTTCGCGGCATCGGCAAAGCGTTGCCAAGACGGCAATCTCGACGGCTGCGAGCTTTCCTACAATGCGCTTCATTTGATCCCGCAATTTTGGTCGCCAGCCGTGAATCGACGCACCGACGAATACGGCGGCAGTCTGGAGAATCGTCTGCGCTTCAGTCTTGAAGTATTAGAAGCGGTCCGTGAACAAGTCGGCAGCGACTACATCATCGGCATACGGATGTCCGGTGACGAGTTACTTGAAGAGGGGCTTTCGCCAGAGGAATGTCTGGAGATTGCCCACGTCATGGCGGACACTGGTATGGTGGATTTTCTCAATGTGATGGGCTCTCAGCCTCAGGACTGGCGATCGCTGTCTGTGCAAATAGCCAACATGGCTTATCCGGTGGCGCCATTTTTATATCTGGCGAGCAAGGTAAAGGCGGAGATTGACCTTCCGGTTATTCAGGCGCAACGAATTCCCGACGTCGCTACCGCTGCCCGCGCAGTGGAGGATGGGCACGTCGATCTGGTTGGCATGACGCGGCCGCACATCGCGGATCCACATATTGTGAAAAAGCTGATGGAAGACCGCGTGAATGACATTCGTCAGTGTGTAGGGGCCAATTACTGCATCGACCGGATCTATGTGGGGGGTGAGGCGCTTTGCATCCAGAACCCCGCCACCGCACGCGAGGCCACTATGCCGCACGTGATCACAAAGGCGCCACAAAAGAAGAGGGTGGTGGTGGTCGGCGCCGGGCCTGCCGGCATGGAAGCCGCGCGTGTGTGCGCAGAACGCGGGCACGACGTGGTGTTATTCGAGGCTCAGAATAGAACCGGTGGACAGATCAATATCGCCGCCAAGGCCACCTGGCGCGAATCACTATCCGGAATTGTTCGTTGGCTCGACGGGCAAGTACGCAAACTCGGTGTCGATCTGCGTCTAGAGACCGAAGTGACCGAAACCATGGTGCGTGATGAGAAGCCGAGACTGGTTATCGTGGCGACCGGCGGCCGACCCAACAAAGGTTATTTCAAAGGGGCCGATCTCACCGTCAGTACTTGGGATATCCTGCAAGCTAATGTCGATCCAGGGGAAAACGTTCTGCTGTTTGATGACAACGGTGATCACCAAGGCCCGTCGTGTGCCGAGTACTTGGCCAAGCAGGGCTCCAAGGTCGAACTGGTAACACCTGACAGATATACGGGTATTGAGGTAGGAGGCACCAACTACCCGGTGCACCAGCGCGAGCTATACAAGGCAGGGGTAATACTCACACCGGATCTGAGATTAAGGGAGGCCTATCAAGAAGGTAACAGCCTAGTGACAGTGCTGCGTAACGAATACACCATGGAGGAAGAGGAGCGCGAGGTGGATCAAGTGGTGTGTGAGCATGGCACTTTGCCGTTGGATGAGCTCTATTTCGCACTGAAGCCGTATTCCACTAACCTTGGGGAAGTGGATTTTCAGGCGCTCGAGAAAGGTGAACCGCAGTCTGTGGTAAACAATGTCGATGGTGAGTTTGCGCTGCTACGGGTGGGCGATGCCGTAAGTAGCCGCAATATTCATGCGGCTATTTATGATTCGCTAAGGTTCTGCAAGGACTTGTAGCTGTTAGTGATGCTGCTGAAAAACTCGATCAAAAGTATATCGGATCATTCCCGCGAAGCCTGTCCCCGCAAAAACGGAGGAGCGGGAATCCAGTAATGCATTAATTCTAGGAGACCTGGATTCTGGACTCCCGCTGGAGCCTGCCCTCGATCCCCGTTTTCGCGAGGACAGGCTCTGATCAGGGGCGGGAGTGGCGATGAGTCTTTCAACATCATCTACTGGATGCAGCCTTTCGCAATCGCCTTAGTCAGAATAGATCTTTCCAGCTCGCTCAGTCCTTCGCTAACAAAATCTCGATATCTGCTTGCACGCCCTTTCGCTGTTCTATCAAGCTCAACATAGCCCGGATCGAAGTCTAGCCAACCGACCTTGGCCTTCCCGACCTTGGTTTGATAGCTCGACCAGCGATAGTTCCCAGGATTTGCGACAAGGCAAGCGCGCACAGGGCTGAGTTCGACGTAACGCATGTAGTCCGACAGTTCGCCGTTACCGCCGATCCGGCTTACCGCATAAGTCATTTCCCAAAGCTTGGGACCGCGTCCGTTGGTGTGGTTTGCGCGCCGTGGCTGACGCTCTGCAATCTCGCCCATCAGCTTTTCCAGATTCCTGAATTCGGCTCCCGGGTCAACAATCAGCTCTAACCTATGGCTCAACAGACAATAAGCAAAGACTTTGATGCCGAGCGTCCGTTTCCACTGCTTAAGGTTTAACAGACAATGACGAAAGTCATCATCGCGGTCAAATACAGTGCGCCGATTGTGCGTGCACAGTACAACATGATGAGGGCAATAAGGTTGTGTGACATGCGCGTTCCTTGGCATGGTTGAATCCTCCGTCCATTGGAAGTGTGTGAGGTTAACAGTCTAAACCAGTCGAGCCCAGGGAACAACACAGGGTTCGTTTCAATGAATCACAACTTAAGATACTTCTATAGATAGTCGCTTTGTTGGCACGGTAGATTTAGGGACAGGCGCTCCATCCATAGCTGTCCCACTTGACGGCGAACCGATTCACACAGTGAACCGAATTGTACACATGATCGGTCGTTGCTCTCTTGTCATTCCAGAAGCTTGTCCCCGTGAAAACGGGGAGCGCGTAGCGCTTATCCGGAATCCAGAGATTTCAATGATTTACTGGATGCCGGATAACGCCTGCCCCATGACGGTGGTGAGTTTATGGGACAGCAGTAATTACATACCTTCTATCCTACTGGTCCCGGTGCCTTACCTGTCGCGGCGCCAGTTTGCTGGGTACGTAAGTCGACCAACGCACGTCCACTCACCGCCGCAAGTACTAACACACCTCCAATAAGCGTGTATTGGCTTGGAATTTCATTAATGAATAGCCATACCCAGATGGGGCCGAGCACAAACTCAACCAGCATCAACAGGGTTACTTCCGCAGCAGCCAGATGGCGCGCGGCCGCTATGAACATCCAATTGCCAAATCCCGACAACACCCCCCAAAGCAAACATAACAGCATATCCTGCGGCGGTATTATCAGTTGCGATATGCTCACGACAGAGCAAATCAGACCCGTGATCAAACCGCTGATAATCAGAGTGGGCATCATGTTAATGCCACGCCTATTTCGCACGATCACGGCGAAGCACGAGAATAGTAGTGCCGTCGCCAGCGCCATGACATTGCCAAACAATGAGCCCACACCAAATCCTTCGATCACCATTACTAAGATACCCATCGCTGCAATGGTCATGGCAATCCATGTGCCGGTTCGCACTTTTTCACCGAGAAACAACCACGCTAGAACTGCCGTGATGAAGGGAATAGCACTGATGATGAATAGAGTATTCGCCACCGTTGTGTGACTGAGTGAGAACACATAGCCGATCGGCGCCAAACCCATAAGCGAACCCGCCAGCAGACCGGGTGCACCAATACCGCGAAGTTGGTTCAACGCTCTAGCCCTGTGTTGAATGGCGAGAATGACTATTAAAACGGTGATCTGAGCCACAGCTCGATAGCTATTGATTTGCCATGGTGTGGCGTGTTCTACATTGCGTAGAATCAGGCCGCCAAAGCTTAATCCTAGGGAGCTCAGCATGATAAGAGACACCGCCACGCGGTGATGTGCGGCGGTGGTTATCCCAGGGCGTGTAAGTTCGAGTAGTCGAGACAGACGGTCGACTACTGTAACGGAGTCACCTGCCAAGCTACGCCTCCATGATTGTTATCAGCGAGTGCATTGATACTTTGTGATGGGACGAGGCGGCGAATGTACCAGATTATTCCTCAAGGGTAACTTGCCGGAAGCTATATTCCGGGTACGCCTGAAGACGTACCTACAAAGGTGCCCATAAAATCGTGTAGGTTCGCCTTCAGGCGAACAAGCATCGGTGTACGCCTAAAGACGTACCTACAAAGGTGCCCATAAAATCGTGTAGGTTCGCCTTCAGGCGAACAAGCATCGGTGTACGCCTAAAGACGTACCTACAAAGATGCCCATAAAATCGTGTAGGTTCGCCTTCAGGCGAACAGGCATCGGTGTACTAAAGGCGTACCTACAAAGATGCCTATAAAATCGTGTAGGTTCGTCTTCAGGCGAACAAGCGGAGGGGAAGCTGATTCGCCTTCAGGCTTCATCGCAAGTCACGGACGGGGTATTCTCGGAATCTGTCCCGCCAGCTAGAGTGCTGAGCTAATGAGAACATTACGAGCGTCGCCGCTGTTAGTCCTCTGTTTCGGAGGCACTATCTTAGCCTTAGCGGTGGGCATGCGTCAGTCATTTGGGTTGTTTCTTCTCCCCATCATTAGTGACTTGGGCTGGGGTCGGGAGACTTTTTCGCTGGCGATCGCGATCCAAAATCTGGTCTGGGGATTAACCCAGCCATTTTTTGCAATGGCGGCCGATCGCTGGGGCACCCACCGAGCGGTTATGGTTGGCGGTGTGCTGTACACGATTGGGCTCTATTTCATGGCGAGTCCTTCCGGTGCTGTGGAGTTCTCCTTCACCGCCGGGGTATTGATCGGGCTGGCG
>JAOTYS010000334.1 GCA_029861795.1 Gammaproteobacteria bacterium
ACGACCGCGCGGAAAGTTTCGATATAGCCGCTCATGGTATTGGGTACTGTGCTCGAACCACCTAACTCCATGCAAAGGTTGGTTGTTCATAATGCGCAACGCGAGTGGATCGCCCGCTCAGTGCCACCTCTCGAAACTGAAATAACATGGCCGCAGTCGGAGCAAAGACTTCGTCGCCTAGAGTCGGGAATGGTGCCGACAGCACTGGGTGTTCGCTTTCAGGTATGTAGTGGAGTCGCGGCACCTCATGGTGAAGTAGATCCTGCAACGGTATGCGAAAGACCGATTCGACCTCGTGGGGATTCGCTTTGATGTCGGGATTCATACCGCCCCAGACGACGACAGGTGTGATACGGAATCCCGACCGTGTCGGGAAGTCGTCCAGTTGTCCAAGAATCTGGTCTGGCGCCAAGGTTAAGCCAAGTTCTTCGCTCAATTCTCGCAAGGCGGCGCCCTCGGTGTCTTCGCCCTCGTCGATACGACCCCCGGGAAGGGCATATTGACCGCGATGGCGCTTAAGTTTGGCTGCCCGAATTGTTAGCAAAAAACAGGCGGTGTCGTCCTGCTCGGCACCAACAATAGCTATGGCGACGGCCGCGGCCCGCAACCCTGGTTGGTCGGCAGTAACTCGTTCAAAACTTGCGAGGTTTGCTTTCATTGTTGAACGCAGTTCGCGATCAAGCCTAAACTGTTGGGATTCCATGACTGCATCCTAACATCTACAGCAGTGCTCCGTCAGGGTGGTGAGAATGACGATTTCGCACAGCGCGCGTCTACCAGCATACCTACGGCATGCGACATGTTGGTTCACTTTCAAGCGAACAACCAACCAAAACCGTTGAGAATTGTTATTCCATACCGCAATATCGTGATAACTTTATGGGATGGCGTTGGTCCAATTCCAATGATGGGGACATTCGAGTTGCGTCACTATGTATAAACTCTATTGGTCTAGTGAAACTGGAGCGTTTGCAGCGCAGGCAGTGTTGGAAGAGGTCGACGCGCAGTACCAGCGAATCGTCGACGACACCAATAAAGGTGAACACCTGCAGTCACAGTATCTTGCTATCAATCCACGGGGACAGATACCGGGGTTTTGGTGTTACCGGATGGATCGATAATGACTGAGTCCGCTGCAATGTGCTACATATCGCCGATAGTCATCCCGAATATGAGCTATTGCCGCCAATCTCTCGTTCGGCAATCGAGCGTATCTGGTCACAACACTTCCCCGCGTGACGTCACGGAGTCTTATTGAGTACCTTTATGACACAAGACATACTCCGCATCCTGGTTCTGCAGCATATTCCCCTCGAACATCCTGGTGTGTTTCGTGATTTTTTCGCCGAGGATGGCGTCCAATGGGACGCGGTGGAACTGGACGAAGGTGAACCGATACCAGAGTTGCGCAACTATGATGGACTCTGGGTAATGGGTGGACCGATGGATGTGTGGGAGGAAGAACAATACCCATGGCTTAAGCAAGAGAAAATCGCCATTCGTCAAGCAGTACTAGATTATCGACTCCCCTACCTAGGTGTATGCTTGGGTCATCAGCTACTTGCTGACGCTCTAGGAGGGGAAGTAGGGCCATCACAAACGCCGGAGATCGGGGTGTTGGAAGTCAGGGTAACACAGCAAGGGCGAGAGAGTGCCTATCTAAAAAATTTACCGGAAGTTACCAAGTGCTTGCAGTGGCACGGCGCGGAGGTGACCACGCTGCCCCAGGACGCAGAGATTTTGGCATCTACCGAGCGTTGTCGTGTTCAAGCGATGGCCGTAGGTGGGAACGCACTAGGGATTCAATTTCACGTTGAAATCACTCCCACTACCGTCTCGGAATGGGGAGCTGTGCCGGCATACAAGTCATCTCTGGAGCAGAATCTTGGACCAGACGCTTTGAGCCAGTTCGATACCGAAGCCAAAGCACACATGAATGCTTTCAACAAGTACGCCAGACAGCTATTCCGTAATTGGATGTCTGTAGCGTTCGGCGGCTAGCCTCATGAATAGGGCTTTTGTAAAAGAATTGGACGGGGATGAGGTGGTCGATGATCAGCCGGAACGCATCCATAGTGATTTGCCTAACTACATCACAAGAGAAGGCCTCGCTAAGCTTAAGAAGGTCATCAAAGATCTACAACAACAACGTGTGGAGCTGGCGAAGCATGAGGCGATAGATGCCAAGGCCGAGTTGCAGCGTTGCGACCGGGATTTACGTTACTTGCGGGAACGACTGAATCGAGCTATTCCTGTCGACGTGCCGGATGCGCCGCCGAATCACGTGCAGTTTGGAGTGACGGTTAAGCTGGTGGATGAGAACGATGAACCTCACGTATTTAGCTTAGTCGGAGAAGACGAAACTGACATTGAGGCCGGACGGATTAGCTGGGCATCACCCATTGCCAGGTTGCTGATGGATCGGGAGGTGGGAGACACCATTATTTGGCGACGGGGCGAGACCAGCGTTGAGGCCGAGGTCGTTGAGATTTCAGTGTAGAAGGCCGCTACGCTGACCGGCTAGAGATTCGCTTGCTGAACGTATTTGGCGATCGTCTTGGTCATAAACTTAGGCTTGGTATCGTGTGGGAATAGGGTGACAAAATCTCCCGTTGGCCCCATAAGATAAGTAATGGAGGAGTGATTCACAAGATAGTCATCTGTTGACGTCTGGTTCTGAGTGATCACTTTGCCCCGGTGAATTTTGTAGGCGTGAGCCGCTGCACTCACTTGTTCTTCGGATCCCCTCAAACCAATCAGACGCGGATGGAAAAAATTCACATATTTTTCTAGAACCTCGATGGTGTCGCGTTCGGGATCGACAGAGATGAAAAGCGGTTGCACCGCATCACCTGCATCGCCCAAGTCCTTGAGCGCCTGGGCCATGGTGGTCAGGTTGGTGGGACAGATATCCGGACAATACGTATAGCCGAAAAAGATCAGCATGAAGCGGCCGGCAAAATCCTTGTCAGAGACTGTGTTGCCGTGATGGTCGATCAATGTGAAAGGACCGCCAAACCTAATCGGTAGCCCCTGAGATGAAGCTTGCTCCGTACTATCGGTTGCGTTCTCTGTTGAGGTTGACGCGTTCGGTGCGATAGCCAATATGGTCAGCACGGCCGTGCAGCCTAAGCCTCCCCGCAGTCTAGGCATGGGCGACGCGCTGGTTTGATCTTCGCTCAGCTAAAGTTAGTTCGGTCATTACTTAAGTGACGCCCTGCACAATGCCCCACGATCTTGAAGTAATCAGTGGGGCGTGTCACTGAGCCGGCGGCTCAACACCTGGAAGGCCAAAGACGCCGTCTTGTTCGATGATTTCCTTGACTACAGGATCATTTCTAAACCACGGGTCTTTGCCACCGGGGTTGGCAACGAGCCAGTCTTCCTTGAACTTCTTAGCGTCCATCCACTCCACGTCGGGACCGGTGCGGACGCCTTGCACAAAAAATATCGTCGCCAGCGGGTTCTTGATCAGCAGTCCGTCCACTTCGATGGATTTGCCGCAATGTGGAATCAAGTCGCTTACCGCGCCTGCGAAATTATTGCCCCCCTTGACTGCAAGGTGCAACGTGCCATCCGCTTTGAGCAAACCCAGCACACGTTTGCCTCCACCGCAGTTATCCGCACAATCACCGCTGAGCTCGCAAAGCACATCGACTACCTTGGCCTCGAAGCTTGCGACCTCTTCATGCTTCAGATTCCATGGTTTGGCAGCATAGACCTGCGCGCTTATCAATATCAGAACATTGGCTAAGATTGCTGCGATTGGCTTTTTCATCGTGTCATTTCCCGAAAGGCTGGATGCCGAATCTCTCGTGATTGAGGTCAACGATACCTTGATCGTCGGCCACATGGGTAACTAATAAATAGTTCACGCCGTCGCGTTCGTATAGGTCTCCGTCCACGGTAACTTTATGGGTCTGGATTCGCAAAAGACGTGGGTTGGCGTTGCTGGTGCCGTCGTCCTCGACGCGTAGTACTACGTACACTTTCTCATCATCCCCGCGAATACTCACTGGAATACCCCCGGCCGCGCACCACACGGCACACTGATGGTGTGCTGTCCCTACCGCGATCATGATTTGTGTCACATAACACCATGTGTCGATAACTTCCCCTGTTACAGTCACCCTTTTCGGTGTGGTCGCGCTCACAGGGCTGGCGAATAACAACCCTGTTGCAATGAGTGCGGGTAATAGGCGTGTGAACTTCATGAAAACCTCCGTTGATAGTGGCGGTGTGCAGGCCAGATCCGTGGTCCGATTCTACACCCATGGGAAGCAGGAGTGGTTCATCCCATCGGACCGGCGAACCGCGAGTCCTGTTGATCCGGCGATGGTCTTCCTCCAAAAGCTGGGTACAATCACGACGAAGCCGTACTTTGGTCAAACAGCAGGAGGAGGAATCTATGACAATCGTCCATACAGAACGTCGCGGTAAGGTTTTAGAGGTTACCCTGGATCGGCCGCCGGCGAATGCCATCAACCGTGAGACCAGTCGCGCACTCTACGCTGCTTTTCGGGAGCTGCAAGACGATCCGAAGTTGAGCGTTGGCATCGTACGCGGTGCGGGCGAGCGCATCTTTTCTGGAGGCTGGGATTTGAAGGAGGTGGCGAGCCAAGGTTATGACCCAGACAAGGAAAGCGACCCAGAGCACGGCAACGGCCCGGGCGGATTCGCGGGGAACACTGAGTACTGGGATCTTCACAAGCCATTGATCGCCGCAGTGAATGGCGCTGCGGTAGGTGGCGGCTTCGAGCTCGCGTTGGGTTGCGATGTCATGATCATGGCAGAGAACGCCTTTTTTGCATTGCCTGAGATGCAACGTGGTTTGCTCGCCGACGCCGGTGCCATACAGCGACTGCCTCGCAGGATTCCGTACAACGTCGCCGTGGAATTGCTGCTGACGGGTCGCCGCATGGAACCGGATGAAGCGCTCAAATGGGGGCTTGTGCACAAGGTCGTCCCCCAAGATCAGTTGATGGACGCGGCGCGAGAGTTGGCAGACGAAGTCTCCAAAGGTGCACCTCTTGCGCTGCAGGCGCTTAAAGAAGTGCTGTTGCATATCGAAAGCATGCCGCTACGCGACACCATGAATACAATCAAACCCGGCGGTGGTGAGCTGCCAATGTACCGTAAGATGATGGCATCCGAGGATATGATCGAAGGCCCAAAAGCATTTGCTGAAAAACGTGAGCCCGTGTGGAAGGGTCGATGAGTGGCGTGATGATTGTCACAGGCGGTGGCCGAGGGATTGGTGCCGCCATTGCCAGGGGTGCAGGTCAACGCGGATATCGGGTGTGTGTTAACTATACAAGATCGCGTGACACCGCTGAGGCGGTTGTTAACGAGATCCTCGGCGGGGGTGGTGAAGCTATTAGTGTGCCAGCCGATGTTTCTGTCGAAGAACAAGTCGTCCATTTATTCGAAAGCGCCATTTCAGAATTGGGTGGGGTCACCGCACTAGTCAATAATGCTGGAATCGA
>JAOTYS010000335.1 GCA_029861795.1 Gammaproteobacteria bacterium
CATCGCTGCTTTGTTGTCCACTTATGATATCGAAGAACAAGGCAAAATTTTGGTAGCCGAACAAGATGGTATCGTTGTGGGATACGCTGCGATCCTTGGTACGGATTTGAGGAACGTGAAGTGGTATTCGAGAAGTCACTGAGGACCTAAGTTCCAACACATTCGTGCATCTGATCATAGCCAGCGAGGACGAAATTGTACTTAGTAATGTTCGACATTGACGGGACTCTCGTAGACTCTGACGCCTTTGAGGAAGAACTGTTTCTCACGGCAATAAACGATGCATTGAATGTCACGGTCTCCTGCGATTGGCACAAATATGATCATGTAACCGATAGCGGAATTCTCCATCAGATAATTGACACACATAGCTCTAAAGCGGATAGGGAACAGCTCCATTTCGAAGTTAAGACACGTTTTGTTCAGCTAACACACGAACATATTCAGAAGAACCCAGGATCGATTCGCGAGATCCAGGGCGCCCGTGAATTTATGCTGGAGCTTCTCAAAAGTTCGAACACATGTGTCGCAATTGCTACGGGTGGTTGGGAAGAGACCGCCAAACTCAAGCTGGACGCCATAGGCATTGATCCTGATGGTCTCCCGTTCGCCTCGGGTTCTGACGCGATAAGCCGTGCAAATATCATGAAGCTGGCGGAGGCTCGCACTACGTCAAGCGCTCCTTTTACAAAGAAAACATATCTCGGCGATAGAAGTTGGGATAAGAAAGCATCGGCTGAACTTGGCTATAACTTTATTGCTGTCGGAGATAAGGTGGATCACTATGCGCAAATTCCGGACTACTCATCGAAAACAAAGGTACTAGAGCTTATCGGCTTATGAAACAAGTTTGATGAGCTCTGAACGCTCAATTCACTCGCCAGCGCCGAACTTTGGCTGTTTTTCCGTTGTTAGGACTAGGTGCTAGGAAGTCTAGGCATTTGGACTCTGTAGTGAATAGACTCATCGAGACGCACTTCAAGGTTTCGGTGGAAGACGTCTCTTACGAGTTCCAAAAAGGCGAAAATCGGATGCTAAAGGTGAGCGCAACACAGGAGATCGAGGCCGATGAACTAGACTAGTGTACGCCTAAAGGCGTACCTACAAAACCACTGTGACATATGTACCGAATTTGTAGGTTCGCCTTCAGGCGAACAATATGCTCAACCCAATGCCAACAGAATAATTTCCCCTGATATGGAGTCAAGGCCAGGCACTTACATCCTGCTCGCACGCTGCGTCTCGAAGCACATCATTAGGATCGGCAAGATCGGGACGCTGCGTACACAAACTGGTTATTATGCGTATGTAGGAAGTGCGTTTGGTCCCGGCGGGGTTCGAGCACGATTAGCGCATCACACCCGCGTTTCGCATAGACGTCACTGGCACATGGACTACCTGCGTCCGGTCGTTCAAATCGAGGCAGCGTGGTGCTCATTCGATCCGAAGCAGCAAGAGCACCAATGGGCAGAACTCTGCAGCCGGCTGCCCAACTCCCATGCACCACTGAATGGTTTCGGTTCGTCCGACTGCAAGTGCGACACACACCTGTTTTTCTTTTCGGACGCACCGAGCTTTGAGTTGTTTCGCAACTTGCTGTCCCAGGCCACTGCTGGGAAGATCAACCAGATCGGACGTATTCCACAGCCAGCAAGCTAGGCTTGCGATCTGTCCAAAATGAGGGCATGCTGACAATCAATTGCAGTAGCGCCTGTGAGTGGAAGCCGGTTGCACCCCATGGTTAGGATTTCGCACCCAGCCCGATGTTGGACGACGTATCAATCCAACCGAACCATCTTTGGTTCAGGCCCCAGACACATCGCTCTGTAAGACATGGTTGATGATAACCATGGCTCCTACATACGAATGTTGCACCGAACCTTGAAAGCGTCGAAAATCCTTAAGGCAAAGGTCCTATTAAATATCTACATCAACGGAGGAACGTTATGGAATCCAAACGCGAGATGCAACGCTTCATCGATGACATGAAGCGCGGCCGAGTGAGCCGGCGCGATTTTAATAGAGCACTGGCCGCAGTCGGACTCACCACTATCACCATGCCCTTATTGCCGCGCAGCGTGTTGGCCGCTCCCGATGACCACCCGATGTGCTTCACTTGGGCAACCTATGATACCCCTGAGATGCATCAGGAATACATTGATAAATACGGCGAGTCACCCAGGTTCACCTTGTGGGGTGATGAAGAAGAAGCCGAGGCAAAAATGATCGCGGGGTTTAAGCCAGACGTCTCTATGCCCTGTTCTTATAAAGTCAAAAAATGGACCGACGCCGGTTTTCTTAAGCCCATCGATGTTTCACGACTGAGCCACTGGGACGATGTCATTCCCACACTCAAAGACGTGCCTGACACCGTGTATGACGGCAACCGGATGTGGGTATGTGCTTGGTGGGGTCTCACATCCGTGACTTTTCGTACGGACCTCGCACCTGAATATGTAGACCCCGCAAACCATAGCTGGGGCATCCTGTGGGATCCCAAGTACAAGGGTCGCTTGTCGATGATCGACAGCCTCATCGACGGGGTGATGGTGGCAGCGATTTACAGTGGCGCCAAAGATCCTTTTAACATGACACCTGAGGAAGTAGAGAAGGTCAAGAAACTGATGCAGGAACAACTCCCGCTGCTACGCTTTTACACCAACTCCACAACGACCTGGGAACAGGCCCTAGCTTCGGGCGAAGTGATCGCGGCAGCATCGTGGAATAGCACTATTCTAAACCTCTCCAAGCAAGGCCTCCCGGTTGCATTCATGAATCCAAAAGAAGGTCCGATGACCTGGACTTGTGGTATTTCTCTTATGTCATACGTCTCACCGGAGTTGGAAGACCGTGCTTACGATCTCATCGATGCCTTCCTCAGTCCGGACACAGGCGAGCACTGGATCATGGAGTTTGGCATGGGTCATTCCAATAAGGATATCTATGGAAATCTCTCCGCAGACGATCTGATCCAGCGAGGCCTGACACCGGACGACATCGAAGCATATATCGCTGCGGGCATCTTCCAAGCGACGATTCAGAACGAACCTGAACTTCAAGCGATGTACGAAGAGGTCAAGGCGGGCATGTAAAGGGGAAAGTCGACTTTAGGCCGGTCGTCAAAGCTGGTTGAGCAAGGGAACGATCATCGGCGGTGGTCGTTCCCTTACGTCTCACACCCCGAAAGCAAAGTGCGGACTGTCCTGGAAGATATCTTGATGTAGACGTTGGTGGGTAAGATAGGCCTAGCAGGCGCCGATCTTCTCATCACCGAGCTCTATTCCTAGTCCATTAATCACCCGTACCCAATAGTTGAAATTCGCGCAGACCTGATTCACTTCCAAGATTTCTCGGTCTGTAGCACCGGCTGCCCTCATCGCTTGCATGTCAGCTTCGCTCATAGATTGCGGAGACAAGGTAAGTTTCTCGGTATATCGCAGCAGCTCGGCATGCTTCGCATCGAATGCGCTATCCAGACGACGATCCCACAGGGCGTCCAGCATCTGCTTCGCCCTGCCCGCCTCCCCCTGCAAACTCTCGAAGTTCGCCGAATGATGGGTGTACGCATACTCGCACTCCGTCAGTATCGCCACATAAGTCGACACAAGCTCTAAGAACCAACGCTCTAGCGCGCAGCCATCACTATGCAATAAGACGCGATACAAGGCGTCCGCTGGCACCAGTGCCTCTGGCCAAAGACTAAACGGCTTGTACAAATTGTGTACCGTTTCATCGCCCCGACATACCTGCGCATAGGCAGCTGCCAATGGCCCAGAAACGTCGCTATCAGGAACCGTCTTAATCCAGCAGATGGGGTGGTTTTCTTCAGACATTATGCATTTTTCCTGGTGGTAGATTTAGTTGAGCCGGGCTGGGCAACGAATTCTAAAGTCTCTAACAAGTCCATAAGCTTTTCTCTAATACGTTGACCTATCGGTTTGGAGCCGAGCTCAAAGAAAGTACTAATATCTGAACGACTGAACAGACTGGAACCTCCGGAATAACGGTGAGCTTAAGCAGCTGGGGCTTACGCGCGGCAGACACATCTGGACGCTTGCGTCTTCGTGGTCACCTCTCCCCGCGTCGACTTTTCATGAGAAACTAATAAATCAATCGACTTTGCTCTGTTGCACCTCAAAGATCGAAATGTAGTCGCCTTTCGACCAATCAGGCGCCACCGGTAGCCATCTAGCGCCAACCTCCATCCATCGCTGTCGCTCACCCCGCACCAAGGTGTTGCTAAACACACCCGCAGCACCGTTGGTGCCGACAGTCAGCAAAGGATATGAATCTGCAGCCGCGTAAGTCTGCAACAAAAGCAGGCGTGATCGGCTGGAATGGTTGGGTGTAGAGCCGTGCACGGCGCAGCAATTGTGCACCGTCACAGAACCCGCGGGCCCCTTCAGATAAACCGCCTTGTCAGTTTCGACCCGCGGTAGATCTTTGTCACCAATTGAACCCGTCCAGCAATTGGCCTCATCGTAGAGATCAAACAGCTCACCTTTATGACTGCCAGGGACTACACCCATCGGTGCCATATGGCGATCCACGTCAGCAAGATATACGCCGATCGTTAATGGCGAGAAGTCTGTGTGTGGCCAGTATTGAATATCTTGATGCCATTTCACCTCCTCTCCACCGCCACCCCACTTGAAGTTGAGCTTTGAGTGATGATAGCGGACATTCGGGCCCAGCAAATCCAGCGCCAGATCCACCACCGGTCCTTTAAGACTAAACTCTTGAAATACCTCGTGCTGGTCGACAGGATGTGACAGCCGCCGCAACCTCGGGTTCTCCGATGAGTGACCCGGCTCCAAATCAAACTTTGTGTTTGACTGAGTGACACTTCGACTTTCATCAATGAATTCATCAGTCACTGCTTGCAGACGCTGCAGCCATTCCTTAGAGATGAATGACTCTAACAGCAGGTATCCATTGTCAAAATAAAACTCACGTTGAGACTGCGTGAGCACCCCTGGCGACCGCTTTAGCACTTCTTCTGGCGTCATAGTCTAGATTGGCCTGTGTTCAATCTGTACTGCCAAACATCCGACAAACTCATCGCTGGAACCGATTGAGCCGTTATCTAACATCTGTTACTCCCTCTGAGGACTCTAGCTACGCAGTGAGCGCTCCACGCATTTTTCGAAGACTACGTACTACAGTTGCTACTGTTAAGGCACGAGGGTCAAGCCGTCGCCACCCGCTGCAACGGCCGATCATCAATAGGCATATGCAGCGCGGCGGCCGCGATGCCGAGCCCCACTATCAGCCACCATATCACATCGTATGATCCCACCACGTCAAAAACATATCCACCTAGCCAGATTCCCAAGAATGCCCCGACCTGATGGCCTAGGAACACCACACCGAACAAGGATGTAAGATATCTTGTGCCAAAGATGTCCGCGATCAGAGCATTCGTGAGTGGTATGGTTCCAAGCCACAGCAGACCCATCACACTAGCAAAAAGA
>JAOTYS010000032.1 GCA_029861795.1 Gammaproteobacteria bacterium
TGCTGGCAGTGTTAAGATGCAAAGCAGTCAAGGCGTCGCCGTTGTCCGCAAAACTCGTATGAAAATGCACGGCATCCAAGACGATCTCCGGAGTAGACACCGCCTCTAGCCATTCCACTTGTATCTGTACACGCCGCCCGTCGCCCTCGGGCCCAATTGGAACCTGCGAATAGGTGTCACTCACACTGGCATAGGCTCGTACGCCCGCTGACAGTTGTTGGGCGGGAATGGCCTGAGTCAACTGCGGATTCAGCATTTGAATGCGAGCATCCACTGCTTGCTTGATCTGAATATTGCCTTCTTGTCCTGCGTTACCCTCAATACTTGGCAATCTGAAGTCAATCGCGTCTGTACTGACGGAAAATTCCTGTTGAATAATGAAAGGCTCAAGCCAATTCGACGGCAGCGTGGCGATTATTTTTTCGTCACCTCTGCTCTCGATCCACTCTGTTGAGAGCGATGTACCAAATCCACCGCCGCTTGGATCAAGACTGATCTGAACAGGCACGTTGACGGACTGTGTGGGAACGAAAAAGTGAGTGGCAACCAGTCTCCCGCCTTGCAGTTCGAATTGCGTAAAGCTGTCCAGGGATAGCTCCCCTGCCTTGCTCTGCACCAGATCTTCAAACCTTAGAGTCAGGGCATCTGTCGGCGAAAAATAATAGCGTCCGTCTGTCTGTTGCATCGCGCCCGCAGCACTTAGACGCAGCGAACTTGGCAATGACAACTCCAACACATTCTGTACAGATCGCGGAACGGAAAACTCAATATAGCGAGACAATTCCTCACGCCGCATCGGCACTGACACGTCGAGCACCACGCGAAAGGCTTTTTCATCACCTACAAATAGGTCGTAACCCTGTTCGTTGGCTATGAGACGACCGCCCGACAACTCTTTGACGTCGTTGACCGCAATATCATGACCGAACAAAGGAAGAGGATCAGGTTCGCCTTGCAGCACTCGACCAGCGACCTGCACGCGCCCGGCTGCCCCCTTATCTGTCACGGTCAGTTGGTAAAAGGCTTGCTCTATAGTGTAAAGAGGTGGCAGCTCGTCGTCTGTCTTAGTCCCCTCGAGCTTCCTTTTAATCTGCTCCGCATACAACCCCCTGAATTCCGTCCACGGCACCGTAACCGTCGATTCCGCGAAGCTAGATCCAAAGATAATCAACAAAGATGAGGCAAGCAAAAATCGTCGCATGATTTGTCCCCCGATTGAATAAGGAGAACAATAAAACAACTGTGTGAAGAAACGATGGAAGTTTTTTGTGAAAACTGTGAAAGAAACCGGATGGCGCCTTCTCGACGATTCTATGAGCGCGAGTGCAGTCTAAGTACGGCGGTCGTCCCTTGGTTCTCGGCACTCTCAAGTCCGACCTCACCGCCGTGCAGCTCGGCCACTTCCTTGACCAGATTCAATCCCAGACCTGTTCCCTTAGTCATCGAGTCTCCCCGTCTATGGGAATAGAAACGATCAAATACTTTATTCATGGCATACTCGGGTATTCCTTGACCTTTGTCGACAATCCGCAACTCGACGCCGTCCCCCCACGGACGACTTGTAAGCAATACCGTCTCATTCGGCGGCGAGAATTCGACGGCGTTACGTACCAGGTTGAGAATGGCTTGGCGGATCAAATATCTTTCTCCGTAAACCACTGTGTCTGACGCGACTTCGTTTCGAAGTTTCACACCATGTTGGGTGGCAACAGAGTGTAGGCTTTCAGCAATCTCTGTCACTAAATCGCCCAAGTTGATGAGTTCTACGTCCTGCAAACCCTGTCTATTTTCCAGCGCGGCAAGCTCCAGCATGCGATCCACTGTGTCCTGCATGCGCTCAGTTTCAACCTTGATGCTGGATGCAAATCGTTGGCGTTGATCTAACGGCATGTCTTCGGCCAACAACTCGGCAGCTCCCCGCACCGCAGCCAAAGGGCTCTTTAGCTCATGCGTCAAAGTTTGAATATAGCGCTCAACGTAATCCTTACCCTCCAAGGCACTACGCATCTCATCAATGGCCGCCCCCACTTCACCGATCTCATTGTTTCCAAGCGACGGTAGCGCGGCCCTTTCTCCGTGTTTGATCGCCGTGGTGTATTGGACCAGCTTCTTCAGCGGCAGACTCACCCAGGCGTAGAGCACCAAACCGATGGCGATTGCCGCAACCGCAGCAATGATTCCCGTTTGAATCAGTTCCATGCGAGCCGCGTGCGCAAACTGATCTATATTACGTTTCGGCTTGCCGACGCTCACTACACCGAAAATTTCACCCTCTACCATAATGGGCGCTGCAATGTACGCCACCGAGCCCTCTGGAAATAGTGGATCATTCTGAGTTGACCTGGCGCCGTATTCACCACTCAGGGTGCGCTTGACGTCGTTCCACTGAGAATAGTCTGTGCCTTCATCACGCCCACCGTCCGAATCGAACACTACCACTCCGTTCCGATCGGTTACATAGACTCGCATGTCCACGCGATCTCTCTCTAACTCGAAGATTCGTGCTTTGAACCGACGTGCGTAGACATCCTCGAACTTTTCTGTTAATTCCTGATTGACCACATCGTCTGTAACTACCGCGTCGGACAAGAGTTCTGCCAGAATGTTTGCGAAATCGACCAGTGGTTCTTCCAACGATTCCAAGTAGCGCGGCCGTAAGTCATCACTTATCCACTGCACCAGAAAATAGACACCCCCTCCAATGACCAAGGCAAACACTAGAAAGATTCGTGTGCGAACCTTCATTAACTAGACATCTAACGAGTAACCAATGCCGCGGTGGGATTTGATAGGGCTGGTCTCAGGTTTTATCTTCCGCAGTTTCGCCCGTAGTGTTTTGATATGGGTATCGATAGTACGTGGTAAGCGGTGTTCCAGTGCTTCCCAGGCCAAGTCGAGTAATTGCTCGCGAGTGTAGACTCGTCCCGGTCGTTCGACCAAAGCCCTGAGCAAGCGATATTCGTAGCGAGAAAGTTTGAGTGTGTGTCCATGATAACTAATGGCCATGCGCTCATGATCGATCTGAAATACGCCTTTATCGTCTATGTGCATATCATCTCGAACCATCCCTGTTCCGGTACGTCGCAACACCGCACGAACCCGTGCGGTTAACTCCCGCGGGCTGAACGGTTTGACCACGTAGTCGTCCGCACCCAGCTCCAGGCCAACTACACGATCCACTTCTTCGCTTCGTGCGGTGAGAAAAATGACGGGGACCGATTTAATTGCGCGAATCTGTCGGTATAGGTCAAAGCCGCTAGTGTCGGGTAAACCAATGTCAAGGATCACAAGGTCAGGGGAGGATTTCTTGATCGCCGCAATGCCTTCGCCACCGGTGCCAAGCCAGAGCGTCCGCATTCCTTCGGTGCGCAACGCGTAGGTTACGGTCTCTGCGATAGAGGGCTCGTCTTCGATCAGTGCAATTAGCGGTGACTCGTGTGTCACGATTAGATCAGAGCTGCCGAATGCGTTGGCAGACGTTCGCCCCTACTATTCGATCGCATACTTACCGCTGGGAATCTATTTCCCCATACGCCTTTTCTAATTCCCATTTGATTCGAATTCCTCTGGCCCTATGGTATGTCGTGACCTCCAAGTCATCGAACGCCAACATCATGCCGACCTCCCCTTGATCAGTTTCCTCGGCGTAGCACTCTCCTTTGGCACAATCACTCATGACCACGATGAACTGCCGTACCTTGAGACTCCCTCAAAGCCTAAGATCGTATGCACCCGCGTTCATTTAACGACACGCCGCCTGGTTAATGCTAGATCTACCTTCATGCCAGGGCGCGCGAGGGTTACCGGGGTACCATATTCGATCTTCAATTTTTGTCTAAACGCCTGTGCCGCACTCGCCTCACCGTGTACCAAGTATACCGGCGGCTTATCGTTAAAACCGCGGTACCAACGCGCTAAGTCATCCCTATCACCATGGGCTGACAATCCTCCTACGGTATGTACTTTCGCGGCGACACGAACTGTCTCGCCATGAATGCGAACGAACTTTGAGCCATCCACCAGCTTCCGTCCAAGGGATCCCTGGGCCTGATAGCCGACGATTACAACATGACACTCCTTACGCCAAACGTTGTGCTTGAGATGATGCAATATGCGGCCGCCATTGCACATGCCGCTGCCTGCAATCACGATTGCGCCGTTCATGAGCCGATTGATCACCTGAGACTCTTCCGGTGTCGGTGTCAGATGCAAGTTCTTGAGCTCTGGCATCTCGTTGACCTTTAGCCTTAGTTTAGTCGCCTCATCGTCATATAGATGTGGGTAGTTCCAATAGATCTCGCTGGCCTGGATGGCCATCGGGCTATCCAGGAAAACATGCCAACGCCCAAGCCCCCATGCACCGTAGTGTCTCCCCAACATGTACAACACTTCCTGGCTGCGTCCCACGGCGAAGGCGGGAATCAAGATGTTACCTTTTTGGTGTCGGGCATCGCTTATAACCTCGCCGATTTCCTCCACGGTTTTTTGACGATCGCGGTGCACCCGACCTCCGTAAGTGCTTTCCATCAATACCAAGTCGGCGTGTTCGATGACACTGGGATCACGCAGAATAGCGGCATCGTACTGACCCAAATCACCGCTGAAGACCAACCTTCGCTTCACGTCGCGCTCGCTCACCGAGACCTCGACGATTGCCGAACCCATAATGTGCCCGGCATCCTGGAAACTAACCGTGACCCCGGGAACAACCTGGACTTTTTGGTCATAGCGACGACCCCTCAAGCGGCGCAGGGCATTGCGCGCGTCCTGTCGGGTGTACAATGGTTCTATCGGTTCTAGCCCTTTGCGTTTACGCCTACGGTTCTCCCATTCGACGTCTCGTTCGCTCAACCCGGCGGAGTCTTCTAAAAGTACCTTGCACAAGTCTTTAGTGGCATTCTGGGCATAGATGGGACCTGTGAACCCCCGTTTAACCAATAGTGGTAACCGTCCGGAGTGATCGATGTGGGCGTGACTCAACACAACAGCGTCAATATCACGTGCTTGAAAAGGAAAAGAGTCTCGATTGCGCGCCTCATCCTTGCGACTGCCTTGGATCAGCCCACAGTCCAACAAAACCTGATGACCACCCACACGCAAAATATGGCAGGAGCCTGTAACTTCTCCCGCCGCACCAAAAAACTCAAGCTCCATTCCTGCTCCTACATGCTAACCGCTGTTTTGTTGCTAAAGCGCGGCAGTACTTAGCACCGACAAAGCCAAATAAGTACCTCAGTGTTACCATACGTGCATTGACGTTGATCGATTGTCACAAACAGCGGCCAAATCATACACTACCTGGTACATCCGAGAGCTCAATGTGAACAGATTGCCAATGCTTGCCCGCTTTAATGCCTGGGCTAACCAACAGATCTACGGAACCTGTTCGCTATTGTCTGACAAGCAATACAGGCTCGACCGCAAAGCCTTTTTCGGCTCTATCCACAATACGCTCAACCACCTGTTGGTTGTCGATAGACTTTGGCTTAGCCGACTCGAAGGAACAGAATGTGGAATCAGTAGCTTGGATCAGATACTGTACGCAAAATTCGATGCATTGCGGGCTGCTCGAACAAAGGAAGACAATCATCTAATCGACTATGTCGACGCTTTAGATGAAACCAGGATTTCTGAGTCTACCGACTATGAACTAATGAATGGAGCACCCGGCAACACCCCGCGCGATCTCATTCTAATAACCCTTTTCAACCATCAAACCCATCATCGCGGGCAAATCCATGCCATGCTCACCCAAGCAGGCCAGCATCCACGGGACATGGACATCATCGACTATCTCGACGCTGTTGCTTGACCTCCTCCCGAGACACCAACGGGCATTAATCAATATGAACCGACTTCTCATCACTTGTGCGACTTTGATCGTAGTTGGTTGCGCGGGACCTGGTGTAGTCGTTGATCTCCCCGCTGTCGTGGACCTAGAGCCGGCGGAAATCTTACCGCCCACAAATACTAACGCACTCACCTCGCAGGTCGACCTGGCGTCGTTGCTTGACCACCATTATGCCGTTTGGAAAGGCACTCGCCATAAGCTCGGTGGTACCACCAAAGGGGGTCTGGACTGCTCTGCGTTTGTCTATCTTACCTTTCAGAATTTGTTTGGAGTGGAGCTACCCAGAACCACACGACAACAATCCAAGGTGGGGAACACGATAAAGGAAAAGCACTTGCGTGCAGGAGACCTGGTGTTCTTCAAAACCGGTCTTAGGGCACGCCATGTTGGGATCTACATCAACGATGGAACATTCATTCACGCTTCCACATCTGAAGGCGTCGTCAAATCGTCCCTGAGTTCAAAATATTGGGCGAGGCACTATTGGAAAGCCGTGCGGCTTGACTCACTTTAAGCGGCCCAACTCTTTTGGACAAGACTCAATCAGTGGCAGCCCGATTACTTTCGGCTTCGGGCTTCGGCTAACACCCATTCACGAAACGCTGCAATCTTTGGCTGATTGGCATCGGCTTCTAACGATACAACGTAGTAGGCGAATTCCACTGGGGCGGCCAGGGAAACATCGAATGGTTTTACCAGGCGCCCTGCAGCCAAGTCGTCTGCCGCCAGCACACTGCCCGCTAAGGCCACACCGTGACCCTCTATCGCCGCTTGCAGCGCCATGCTCGAGTTGGAAAACACCGGTCCACGGCTTGCATCAAAGTCACAACCCGCGGCCTTGAGCCACATCGACCAGGTCGGCCAGGTCTCATCCATGGTATCCCAGTCTTCATGCAACATGGTGTGCGCGCGTAAATCGTCCGGCACCCGAAGTGAGTGGGGACCCTCTAGCACCCGCGGGCTGCACACCGGGAAGACTTCGTGGTTGAACAGCTTGTCGACCCGCAGCCCGCGGTAATCGCCGGGCCCATAGCGCAGACCCACATCGACATTCTCTCGAGCCAGGTCGACAGTCCGCGATGTGGCATCCAGATGCACATCTATTTGTGGATGTCTGCTGTTGAAGCGCTCCAATCGTCGTACCAACCACTTGGCCGCGAAATCCGGCTCCACGGTGACCGTCAGCAGGTTGGGGGTGGAGTGAGTGCGTAACAGCTCCGTCGCTTCCCGCAGCTTTTCGAAGCCCTGACGTAGCGCGGGTAGGCATAGTTGGCCCGCGTCGGTAAGCAATAACGCCCGATTAAGACGGCGGAACAGTTGTACCTCCAAGTACTCCTCTAACGCTTTCACCTGATGGCCGACGGCGGCCCTCTGGTCGACGGAATCAAAGCTCACCAGCCCTTTGATTCCGTCGTACTGGCGTTAGCATCTACAGTACCCTCGCATTGTGGATAACCTTATGTTCGTACGAAACCACCGCTCGGTACCCTCGTGTTAAAACGTGAACTTCGCACCACAGCTTCGCTGTGGCCTACTTAAAGTGTCCCTCCGCGACTAGCCAAAGCGGTGAACATCTCGTGTTTGGGTCGACTTATTCGTAGCCTACGGTGCATGTCCCCTCTCACTGACAGATACCTGTCAGCGGTGTCCAGTATCACGGAGAAGTGGACCGAGTATCTATAACGGGTCGATAGCGCCATTCTAGCCGTCGTCCAGCCACCGTCTGCTTCGCAGCGGCATGCAGCCCCTCACGGGTCTATCCTCGGATCCGTACTAACGGCCACCTCCAGACCCTCGGAGTTTAGGGAAACCACCATACTGAGTGTCGGGTTGCACCACCCAAAGCAGCCTATCATGTTCGAAACTGATCCAAATCAACGAACCCGGAACATGAATGTGGTAAAGGCTTGTCTCATTACCGAAAGAATGCTGACCATATCAACCAAAGAGGATTAATCATGAATAAGCGAGATTCCCTTTATATTCCGATTGTCTTGGCTACGATGATTGTGTTTTTTGCTACATCAAGTCTTGCTGATTCAACGATGGCACCGGAGGGCGCGGGCGCCTATTTCATTTCACCTGAAAATGGTGCTGTGGTTAGTAGCCCGGTACATGTAATTATGGGTTTACGTGGAATGGGTGTGGCCCCGGGGGTACAGAAAACGACAAAACCGGGCACCATCACCTGATTATCGACGCACCTACCCCGGAGCCGGGTGTGCCGATAGCATCAGATGATAAGCATAACCATTTTGGCGGGGGACAAACGGAAACAACTATAGAGTTAGCGCCGGGTGAACATACACTGCAGCTCGTCGTTGGTGATTTTGCTCATCGTCCCCATACAAAACCGGTTGTGTCCGAAATTATTAGAATTACGGTGCAATGAACCAGATTGTCGGTAAGTGTAATTATCGCCGGAGATAGGAAATCAGGCGCAAAGATCACGTCTGGAATGTTATTGCCATGGATTGAATTAATAACCATTGGATAGTCCGCCTCTTTAATCCAGCAAGTCCAGGTGGTCGACTAAACAGTCGGCTATCCTTTGGTACCAGCCGTTGAAGCATTTGTACATTGAAGGTCTGGAATGGGTCTATGTTGTTGAAAAAGTCGGAATAAGAACGCTGTAAACGGCTGGTCTGAAGTATAGGGAGATAGGTATTTTCTTGTTTTTGTCCATCATCTGTCTTCGATGATGGGGTTATGTGGTTAATTGGGAGGATTCGTGTCAAGCAGACGCACTTACCCTGTAACTGGGTGGTGGCCTACTCAGTAAATTGACCATTCTGCGAAGATTCTGAGCGGTTGCGGCCAACAGGAACTCATCTTTAGCGCCGGTGGGTCCGCGCAGCCGTAACCGGTCTAGTTTCAGGATACGCTTAAGATGCGCGAACAATATCTCAACTTTCTTACGTTCTTTGCGCGACTGTTTGTACGCATCGGTCTTATAGATAGCACGCGCCACATCGCGCGCGGCTTCGTGAATGGAGCGGTGGATCTTGCGCGCTGGCTCCCTCGGACAGCACCGAGCCTTCAGTGGACAGGATTCGCAGTCAAATTTGCTTGCACGATAGATGATGGTATTGGCTTTGGTAATACCCCTACGCTTCTTTTTGAACTGGCGACGAGTGCGTTGGAGAGAATGGCCAGCCGGACATAGGTAACGGTCGGCTTCAGCTTCCCAAGTAAAATCAGATCGACCAAACTGGTCCGGTTTTCCTTCGGATCTATCCTGCACCGGAACGTGCGGGATGATCTGTTTTTCGTCGACTAGCCAACCCAGCATGGCCGCTGAACCGTAGTTGCTGTCACCCACTAAACGCGAGGGCTTCAGGTCGAACTTATCTTCAGCCCGTTCCATCATCGCCTTTGTCGCAGCAACTTCTGCAGCCTTGTTCACGGGCGAGGCCTCGACATCGACGATAATGCCCGCCTTAAGGTCAATCAAATAATTAGTGGAATAAGCATAAAACGCAGGACCCCCAGGCGCCGCTGTCCAACTCGCCGCCGGATCCGTCACAGAGATCGCCTTTGGCGGTTTGCTCGTTCGATTGACTTCATCTAATGCCGCCAGATACTCCCGCACCGGCCGAGTGACTTCCTCAGGATTACCCCAATCGATGACTGTATCGCCAGGCATACCGCGTTGCCTCTGGGCATCCGCCTTGACGATGCTGGCATCCGTGGCAAACCCTTCACCTTTAACTAGACCTTCTGACATACAACGTCGCAAGACCGTTTCGAATACATGCCGAAAAGCACCGCTCTCTCGAAACCGACCATGTCGATTCTTCGAAAACGTCGAATGATCAGGTACGGCGTCCTCGATACTTAACCGACAGAACCATCGATACGCTAGATTTAAGCTAACTTCTTCGCACAGGCGCCGTTCTGACCGAATGCCAAAGCAATACCCAATCATTAACATCCGAATCATCAGCTCCGGATCAATCGATGGTCGACCCGTTTCACTGTAATAAGGGGATAGGTGCTGATGCAGATCACTGAAATCTAAGAACCGATCCACACCACGAAGAAGATGGTCTTCTGGTACGCGATCTTCAATATTGAACGCGTAAAAAAATCGATCCTGACCCGTTTCTTGTCGTCCCATCATACTTCTGTACTCCGGTAACAAGTTCGAAACAGTTAACCAGTACGCGCTATCTTTCTCAAGCGTTTTTCAACAACATAGACCCGTTCCGGCCACTCGGCAATTTTGGTTTGCTGGTTCTAAACAAACTACGTTCAATCCATCAGACGTGTGCGGCAGCACGTTTGTGGTGCTTCTTTCATTGGCATGCTGGACTATGCCATCGACTTCTTAACTTCTATGCATCCCAATGATTAGAGTTCTTGGTTAATATCTACATCAGCACGATTTAACAGTGATACTAACGTTATGTAACTTAAGTAAACCACGCTATGCGCGTGCCACTAGCCGTTTGGCTGCAAACGCGGGGCGAGTTACTGCAAGTGTTGGACAATTCAAAGAAAAAGAGCAGGATGTTAAGAAGAATTCTACGCTGGGCTGCGATAGGCTTGACTGTAGCAGTGGTTTTGATTTCAGCTGCATATCTCTTGGATATAAATCGCGCTTACGAACGGGTCAGTGGTAAGAGCACTGTTATAGCTTCGCCCCACGGGGATATCGAATACACCGAGAGTGGATCAGGGCCAACTGTGCTGGTGATCCATGGGAGCGGTGGTGGCTACGATCAGGGTGAACTCATTGCGCAGGCGGTGCTGGGTGAGCAATTCCACTCGATTACGCCTTCACGCTTTGGATATCTGCGCTCGACTTTCCGCGAGGCTGCCACATGGGACGACCAAGCGCATGCCTACTCGTATTTGCTCGACCATCTGGGCGTTGAAAATGTTGCAGTCGTTGCGATGTCTCATGGCGGACCTTCGGCTCTGGTCTTCGCTTTATTGCATCCCGAACGCGTATCTTCGCTGACGCTTATCTCCTGCGGCGTCGCGTCTTCATCCGCACCAGAGCAAGTGGAGACGGACGAGAGGGGCGAGCTGCTAACGACTATCTTCAAGTATGATCTGCCTTACTGGGCCATCACCAAGCTGTTCAAGAGGCAGTTCATGGAGCTGATTGGCGCCAACGACGCCGTCATTGCCGACCTTACCCCTCATCAGCGGGAATTGTTTGAACGCTTCATTGATTATATGAACCCAGTATCGCTGCGATCTATCGGCACTGCTTTCGATAATAAGACCACACTACCGGGAGAGAGGATTGCTGCTATCACAGCCCCAACCCTGATATTCCATGCCACAGACGACACACTACAGCTTTACCACAATGCCGAGTTCGCTGCTTCCATTATTCCGGATGCAAGGCTGGTTCGTTTCGAGAAAGGGGGCCACTTCCTCATGGGTGTGGAGCAATCGACTATCCGAACAGCCCTGCAAAAGCACATCCTTACTCACGATCGCTCATAGGGAAGCGGCGCAGGTGAAGGTTAGTGATTCTCACCTGAATAGAATAAATAAGTATATGTTGATCCAATTAGGAAACATCGACACCACTCTGTTTAGTTAATATATCGATATGTTAGATCTGGTTAGATAGACGATGGGAAAAGAAAATTCTATCCAACTGTCGGATAACAAAAAGCTATGTTATGCGGAGTATGGAAACCCAGTCGGTAAGCCCATATTCTTATTACACGGAAACCCTGGATCGAGGCTTTCATGGGGATTGATTCCAGGATCACCGTTTTTGCCTGATATCAGGATCATAGCCCCTGATAGGCCTGGCTATGGTTCGACCGATTTCAAACCCAATGCACTGCAACGCTGGCCAAAGGATATGTCGGAACTTGCTGACCACCTCAGTATCGATAGATTCTCATTATTCGCTCCATCCGGAGGTGGCCCGTACGTACTTGCTTGTGCATGGAGCATACCAGATAGACTAAATTCAATCGGAATCTTTGGAAGTGTTGGTCCTAACGTACCTGAAGCAACTCATGGAGCGATCAAATCTTTGAAGCTGCTTTGGAGATTGTCAAATCCGCTCTTTCCATTGATAAAACTCCAGATGAAAATGACAGCACGGTATGCTAAAAAAAACCCCGATAAACTGGCTGAGAAGATGAAAGACTTAGAGCTTTCCGAATACGACAAAAAGATTTTCAAACGAAGGGAAATTAAGAATATCTTTAAAATCGATTTTCCCATCGCATATCAACAAGATGGTATTGGCTCAGCATACGACACTACAATTCCAGCTAAGTGGCCAATTCCCCTTGAGAAAATCGAAAGCAAGATTTACGTGTGGCATGCTGAGGAAGATATTTTGGTTGGCAATATGTCAAAGTACATCGCAAGCAAGCTTCCGAATGCAGCGCTGATTTCTATTCCGAAAGCTGGCCATCTTTGGATATTGGATCACATGAAGGACGTGCTAGAAACCCTGCATCTTTAAGGCTATGAACGGCCTATTTTTGGCCGATTTGAGCCAATCACGCGGTTAACTTTTTGTTTGTTTGAATGACTGCTTTCTGCAGTCCAAGGTCACGGAAATCGAACAGAGCTGACACTGTCTGACAGATCAGATGCCGGCCACTACAACTCATGCACTTGGGCTAAGTGTCAAAAGGGACGCCGGCCGTCAAACGCCTGGGTCAAGGTCCCCTGATCCATATACTCCAGCTCACCGCCAACGGGCACTCCGCGCGCCAAACGTGACACTGTGATGTTGCGACTGTGAACCAGATCACCTAGGTAATCTGCCGTGGCCTCACCTTCAACGGTGAGGTTGGTTGCCATGATCACTTCCTTAATCGGATTGTTGTCCAACAGCTCGGTGAAGCGATCGATCCCAAGCTCGTCTGGACCGATCCCATCCAGCGGCGCCAAGTGCCCCATCAGAACAAAGTACATACCGTGATAGACCGCAGCCTGCTCTACCGAATCCAAATCAGCCGGGGTCTCCACTATGCACAGCAACGAAGGATCCCGGCGCTTAGATCCACAAATCTGACACAGGTCCTGCTCGCTAAAGTTGTTGCAGCGATTGCACCTTATCACTTTGCTTATCGCCTGACCTAACGCATCGACGATGATATGGGCTCCCTCGCGATCGCGTTCCAATAGATGAAATGCCATGCGCTGCGCCGACTTTGGTCCCACACCCGGGAGCCTACGTAGCGCTTGCTTTAGCAGTTCTAGGGATTGAGGATCAGCCATCCATCGCCTCGGACTCAAAAGGGCAAGTTGAGTCCGGGAATATTTAGCCCAGATGTCAGACCCGACATTTTTTCCTGAGTCGCTTTTTCAACCTTGCGCACTGCATCGTTTACCGCTGCCGCTACAAGATCTTCTAGCACCTCCTTGTCATCCTGCATCAAGCTATCGTCGATCTCAACGCGCTTAAGATCATGCCGACAAGTCATGACGACCTTTACGAGGCCGCCACCGGATTGGCCATTGACCTCTACCGATGCCAGTTCTTCTTGGGCCTTGCGCAGATTTTCCTGCATCTCCTGCGCCTGTTTCATTAAATTTCCAAGTCCACTCTTCATAATCACCCCTCTAGGTGAAGCACCATCAAACAACCCTACTCCCTAGGCCGAATCGAATCCGGAATCACAGTCGCATCGAAACGCTCAATGATGTCCTGAACATACGGGTCGCTTTCAATGGCTTCAACCGCGGCCTGTTTGCGTTCAGCCGCCACGCGGGCCTGCTCCGCAGCCGGTGTCGCCTCATCGGCAACGACAGCCTCCACTTGCACCCTTATGTCCTGACCGAAATGCCGACTAATCGCTTGCGCCAACCCGGCTTCGCGCTCCTTGTTTAGCAGATGTTGGTGCTTTGGGTCGAGCATCAGCGTCAGCGTACCGTTGTTCAAGGCTCCAGGAGTACTGTTGACAGCCAGTTGACCCAAAAGCCCGGGCAGCTTCATGGTCGCCAGCAACTCTCCCCAATTGCTTACGTCGGCGACGCAAGCTTGTTTTACAGCTTGCCGCGCGGCGCTGGGCGTGTCGTTTGCAACCAGATCGACACCGTCGTCTTGCGAGGTAGGGACCGAACCCCATTGGCCGTCGCTATCAGCCGGCCGAAACGCCAACATCCGAAGCAACAGCATTTCAAAACCACTGCGTGGATCCGGCGCCAACGGCAAGTCACGTTTCCCCGTTAGGCCTATTTGATAATAGAGCTGCACGTCTTCCTTGCTAAGCTTGCGGGCCATTTCTTTAATCCAGGTGTCATCGATCTGCTTCGCAGTTAACACCTCCGGGGCGACCTGCGCCAATGAAATGTGATACAGCTGGAGCAAAAGCTCGTCCAAGACGGAAGTAAAACCTGGCATTGCCTCCGACAATTCCGCAACTGACTGCATCACCATGTGTGCGTCTTGCTGCACCAACGCTTGGACCAAGTGCTTAATATACTCCTGGTCAATCATCCCTAGCATCGAGCGCGCTTGTTGTTCCGTCACCGTACCGCCGCCATACGCAATTGCCTGATCCAATAGGCTCAAACCATCGCGAAGGCTACCATATGCCGAACGCGCCAACAGATGTAACGCAGCCTCTTCAAACTGGATCTGTTCCTGCTCGAGTATGTGCTTCAACTGTTCGCTGATCTGCTCTGGATGCAACACCTTGAGGTTAAACTGTAGACAGCGTGACAGCACGGTGACCGGCAATTTCTGTGGGTCAGTGGTGGCGAGCAAAAACTTCACATGTGACGGCGGTTCCTCTAGCGTCTTAAGCAAAGCGTTAAAACTGTGGCCGGACAACATGTGCACTTCATCGATCAGATACACTTTAAATTGACCAAATGTGGGTGCGTACTGCACGTTGTCGAGTAGCTCGCGAGTGTCATCGACCTTGGTTCTCGACGCCGCATCGACCTCGATTAAATCGATAAAGCGCCCCTCGTCAATGCTTACGCATGAGACGCAAGAACCGCAAGGCGTCGCACTAATTCCTTGCTCACAATTCAAGGATTTTGCCAGTATGCGCGCAATGGTGGTCTTGCCCACACCGCGGGTGCCAGTGAATAGGAACGCGTGATGAACCCGATCGTTCTCCAACGCATTGGTGAGTGCCACCACCACATGCTCCTGCCCAACCACTTCGCTGAATTGACGCGGTCTCCATTTGCGCGCTAATGCTTGATATGCCATAGACTAAATTCGAACCGACGCATCAAATTTGAAGTTGGTGGCGGATCCAGCCAGCCTCACCGCGATACCCAACGCAGTTGCTGCGGCTGCTTCCTTCCGGACCTGACCGGGTTCACAACCTGTTGTCACCGCGGAGGCTGACTTTCACCGCCATCGACGGCCGGAGAGATCTCAACTTTTGGCGGAGAGGGAGGGATTCGAACCCTCGGTACGCGTTAACGTACACACGCTTTCCAGGCGTGCACCTTCAACCACTCGGTCACCTCTCCTGGGCCGACGCGCAAGGGTAAACCAGTTACGATAGGTGCGCAACGCGACCACAGCCGCGCCTGAAAACGGTTGTGGATGAGAAACAACAAGTGTGTCGGTGTGTCTTCAGACGCACAACTCATGCACTAGTTGGTCGAAAACAGGCAAATATCAGCGCTGCGACAAAAAATATTCCAAAGATCAACAGGGTCCAGCCGGGGATGCTTATTCCCAAAAACATCCACGCAATCTCCGCGCATTCTCCGGATCCGCTCAAGACCATTTGTATGACCTCAGACATCGGGAAGGCATCCAGCATAAAATCGAGACCAGGACCACACTCGGGTACTTGGTCAGGCGGCAGATTCTGCAACCACACATGCCGCGCCGCAATGGCGGCACCGATTGCGGAAAGCAGAGCAATTAACAAGCCGTACACTCGTCGACCCCAGAGACGCGGGTTATGGATCGCAGCGATGAGAAACACCACCGCCATGACGATGATAAAAATCCGCTGGAATATGCACAGCGGACAAGGCTCCAAGTGCTCAACATACTGGAAATAAAGCGCGCCACCGATAAGCGCGGCGCAGACAGCGAATCCGAATAGATAGAGTATGCGCGTGCCCACCGCTATATTCCGATATACAAGATGATTGGTAGAATCGGTTTAAGGTTCGATCGAACTTACAGACACTGGCTTTACCCGAACCGTTATGCCGTGAACACAACTGCTTGCTCCCATGTCCGTTTGGTGCCCCGGGTTGAGAAAATTTACGTTCTTTGCTTGCGAGTCGAGCTTTGGCCAATGGCCTTTGTAGCTGAGCGCAACACCTGAAGGTAACCGATCCTCGCGCTGAACCTTGAAAACCATACTACCGACATCGTTAACCAGCTCGGCGAAACCATCTTCCGTTACCCCAAACGCCTCAATATCTACACCGTTAAGCAATACCATGGGACCACCTAATGTCTTTCTCACATTCGGGTCGTTGCCATAACTATCATTCATCTGCCACTTGCTCGCTGGCGACAACAAACGTAGGCAACCGTTTTCGGGAGGCGGATCAAACAGTGGCTGCGGCGTTCGTGGATGGCCATCAGCGTCAGCGACGCTTGATGCAATCTCAATCTTGCCGGAGGCGGTAGCAAATCGTAGATCGGCGTACTGAACCTGTGGTTCGCGCCAAGGGTCGATGGTGCCAGCTTCTTTCAAATCCTCGAATTCGATATCAAGGTTGGTACGCCGTAGCACTTGCTTGATAAGGTCCTCGTCCGATTCATAGAGTGCCGGCTCGTTATAACCCATTGCACCAGCAAGACGTCGAAAAATCTCCTGGTTTGGCAAGGCGTAACCCGGTGGATCTTCGGCTTTTACTTGTGCCGATAGATAGTAATAGAAGTAAGGTTTTACCAAGTCGTCGAACTCAAGAAAACTAGCGGCCGGCAACACAATGTCGGCGAAATCCGCGGTGTCGGTCTGGAACAAATCGATTACCACGGTAAAGAGATCCTTACGAGCAAGTGCCTGACGCAACTGTGCTTGTCTTGGCGCCGACGCAGCAATGTTCATATTCCAGTTGATCAGTGCCGCCGAACGAGACGCGTCTTGCAAGACGTCTGACAACGCCATGTGGCTGATGGAACTTGCCGGCGTGCGTCGCAAATCTGTTGCCTCCAAATAATCGCCGTCGATGTTGCGGGGTCCGCTGCCGTTTACATAGGCAAAGCCACATCCCGGCTTGCCGAGGTTTCCTGTCAGCGCCGGCAACATCCCGCAGGCACGCATGACATTGCCGCCGTAAGGTTGTCGTTGCAGCCCTTGTCCTAGCCACAGCAATGATGGCCCCTTGGCGTATTCGAACGCCGCTTGTTCGATCAGCGCGGCAGGCACTCGGGTGACCTTTTCGGCCCACTGCGGTGTGCAGGCCTCAACATTCGCTTCGATCTCTTCCCACCCTATGGTGTGGGCACGGATAAACTCCAGGTCGCAAAGGCCCTCACGTCGGGCGACGTGTGCGAAAGCGAATGCCAGTGCAGCATCGGTACCCGGCATTGGTTGTAGATGCAAGTCCGCAATCTGCGCCGTTTCGTGGGCAATGGGATCTACGACGATGACTTTCGCCGAAGATTCCCTAAGCCAGTATTTGTGAATATGAGGTGCAGAGTGAGAAGGATTGGCGCCCCACACTAACACGCACTGACTATGTGTGAGCGTCTTGGGATCGAATCCATTGTGCGAATCCCCATATAAATAGCCAAGGGCGACATGCCCGGCGTTATTACAGATTGTGTCGGGATCTACTTCAGTGGCACCCAAGCGATTGAAGAAACGCATGGGAAACCCACCCGCGATCAGTGAGCAGGTGCCGCTGTAGTGCGTGTGCAAGATCTTATCTGCGCCGTCGTCATCGACAATCTTGCGCAGACGCTCGCCGATCTCATCGAGCGCCGCATCCCATGAGACCGGAGTAAACTTGCCACTCCCTTTAGCCCCAGCACGCCGCAGCGGTTGGCTCAGACGTGATTCGCGATCGCGCCACACACCGTTGTAGGCCAACGCGCACTTGCCACACAGCGCCCCGCGGCTTATTGGATGATCCGGATCACCTAAAACTTTGGCCACACGGCCATTACGGCGCACCACAGAAATACCACACGAGTCATAGCAGTCTCGCGGACAGGTAGTACGGATACGTTCTTCGTTCATGTTTACGGTGACTCCAAGTTGGTAAGTTCACGGCGAAACGGCACCCCATCTGTTTGCGATTCGTCGAGTTCTCTCGCGTATCTATGCCCGCTATAGACCGCAGCGGCAATGGTAGAGGGCGCCAAACAGTCTCCAATGCGGCGGACTGACTTGATGCCGGCGTCGGTGAGCGCCTCCGCGTCGCGAATTAGCTCATGATAAAGCATATCTTGCGGTGTCCGAGAAGTTACCATCACCACTGAGCTGCACTGTAACGACGACCGGCTCGAGGTAAATACACACCCTAGCTCCACCTCTCCTCCTGTGATCTGCAGCAAGTCACTGTTGGCCGCGATGCGTACGCCCGTTTCGATCAAACTGGCCTGGATATGCGTTTGCTCTAAGGTGAAATGCGTCCAGTGCGACACATCGGGTGCGGGCGTCACTAGCGTGACATCACATGAGTCGTTACGCAACTTTTCTGCCAGCACCGCGCCTAGATAATAGTGATCATCATCAAACACCACCACCGGACTGGGAATGGCTACACCGTTGAACACATCTTCCGGAGTAAATATATTGGCACCGTCACTGCCAGGTATTGGTTCGAAGTGCTTGCGGCCTACACCATCACGACGCCAACGCGAACCCGTGGCGATCACGACATGCGGAAATGCAAACTCCAAGACTTGTTGCGCATTGAGTTCGCTATCTCGATAGACGGTTACGTTACTCATTTGTGATAGCTGATACACGCGGTAGTCGCGCACCCGAATCCACTCGGCGAGCCCCGGCATTGCGGCTTCAAGGGTCACCCGGCCACCCAGCGTCTGCCCGGCTTCCGCCAGTGCTACTTCGTATCCACGCTGACCCAAGGCCCGGGCACACTCCAATCCGGCAGGACCCGCTCCGATCACCAAGATATTGTCATCCGATTTCTTTGCTTGGATGATCTCAGGATGCCACTGCCGGCGCCATTCTTCACCCATGGTCGGGTTTTGGGTACACCTTATATGTGAGTGGGTGTAGTCACCGCTTATACATATGTTGCACCCAATACATTCGCGGATATCTTCGATGCGGCCCTGTTCAATTTTGCTGGGAAGGAACGGATCCGCAATCGACGGCCTGGCGGCGCCAATCATGTCCAGCACGCCACGTTTGATCTGCGACACCATGGTGTCTGGGGAGGTGAACCGCCCCACCCCCACAACGGGCTTGCTGGTGAGCCGTTTGACCATCGCCACATACTTTTCTTGGGACCCTTCTTTGGCGAATCTCGAACTGGTGGAGTCGTTCGACCAATCGGAGACGTTGACATCCCACAGATCTGGGAGTTCTGCCAACATCTCGATCACCTCGCGTCCTTCTTGCTCAGCGGTAATACCGTCGGATCCTAATAGTTCTTCTACTGCAAATCGCACCGCCACACCGCATTGATCCCCCGCAATCTCTTTAGTCTCTTCGATCAGTTCGCGAAATAGTCGCACCCGATTCTCGAGACTGCCACCATATTCATCAGTGCGGCGGTTATAACGCCGCGAAATAAAGTGCATGGGCAGGGTCAAGTCGTGACCCGCATAAACGTAAAGTATGTCGAAACCTGCGCGCTTGGCCCGCAACACCGCGTCACGGTGCCAGCGTCTCAGAGCTTTGATGTCACACTTGCCCATGGCCCTGGCCTGCACCGGATCATAGGCCTGGACCACAACATCAGAAGGCGCGAGCGGTGTTTCTCGGCTGTAACGGTTGGGCGCACCGTGACCGTTGTAGGCCAGCTCGATACCGGCCAATGCACCATGCTGGTGCACGGCCTCAACCATGCAAGCCAGTGCGGGGATATCTCGATCCTCCCAAAGCCTCGCCTCCACATATGGTGTGATGTCCCCACTTGGGTGGATCTCGCACTCCTCAGTGCACACCACAGCCCAGCCGCCTTCAGCCTTCATCCCACGCATCGCCGCACTGGCTGTAGGATGACGGTAACCCATGCCATTACAGTGTGGCACCTGGTAAAAACGGTTCTTGGCAGTGACCGGGCCGATTTGCACCGGCTCAAACAAAATGTCGTATCGCGGGTCTCGTGGCACGAGGGTACACTCTTATTTATTCTTCTTTTAGATGA
>JAOTYS010000336.1 GCA_029861795.1 Gammaproteobacteria bacterium
CACCACCCACGGTCTCAACACCGTAGCCAAGCGCCTCCACCGCCATGGCCATTTTTAATTGAGCTGTCTTATCGTCATCAACAACAAGGACTTTTTCCGATGATTCTATATTTTCGGCTTCCACTTATGAAACACTCTGTGTTGTTCGATGATATTTGAAGCTGTTCGAAATTTCTGTGTATGTGTCTCGTCGCTAAAGACGCATTTTGCCAACGGCTACATTGATAATCGGCCAGTTCCAGCCGGAATGCTTCTTTTCTGTCGCTGAGGGCGCAGCGCCTTAACGACGTAAATTTGCTGCTACTTTTCCCAGGGCTTTTTTAGCTAGATCGAATTCAGCGCCGATCCGAGAGACCTGACTACTTACATCGTCGACAGACTCCTGGTTGCTCTGCGATTCAAGTGTTGCACAGAGTTCTGCTAACGTCGAAGCGCCAAAATCCAGTGCACTGGATCTCATGGTATGCGATGCGCGTCTTAGCAATTCTAAATCACTTTGGTTGTCTGGTTCCTGCAATTGAGCTATCAGTTTCGACCCCTCAAAGAGGAAAGATTCTATCAGCTCGATCAGGGACCCTTTGTCACCGCCGATAAGCTCCAACAGTTGTGCAAGCGTCTTTTCGTCCACGGCAGCCATAAGTCCTCCGGTGGTTGGAGTTAACTATCTCGGACCTAGTTCAATCCCTAGATTTGTGCTTCACCAAATACTGTGCAGCCGCCTCCAGTCCATCCATCAGTTCATTGATACGAAGCGGTTTACTGATATACCCGTCCATGCCCGCTTGTAAATAGCGCTCTTTATCTCCTTCCATTGCATTTGCCGTCATCGCGATAATGTAAGCCCCGGCAGGTATACCCCCGAGGGCCCTGATGCGGCGAGTGGCATCAATGCCGTCTAATTCAGGCATTTCTATATCCATTAGAATCAAATCATAGGTAGACTTCTGTTGGCAGGCGACAGCCTCGAGACCGTTGGATGCGACGTCCGGCGAGTAGCCTAATCGCTTGAGTACCAGAGAAGCGAGCTTCTGATTCGTCTTGTTGTCGTCTACTAAGAGTATTCTTAGCGGCCAACGCTCAGCAGTTGTATGGTCATAAGTCTGATCATCTTGAGTTTTGCGTTTTTGATAGCGCCCCGGTTGGTCGGCAAAAATTTCCATCAAAACATCAAGAAGAGCAGAGGGTTTAATAGGTTTCGTGAGCTTCGAGCGAAAACTAATCTTATCCAGTTGTTCTTTATCAATGTCTGCCAGGGTCGCTTGTGAGCTCAGCAGAATCAATGGTAGCTCCTCAGCCCTGGATTTCTTTCTGATCTCTAAAGCTAGTTCGATGCCATCCATGTGCGGCATGCTCATATCCAGAATTGCGACATCGTACTTGCGGCCACTATTTACCCATTCCCTTGCTTCAAGTGGTGACTCTGTTGCCTCCGATGTCATCGCCCATTCTCGTGCCTGTACCGTGAGAATTTTACGGTTGGTCATATTGTCATCGACGATTAGAATCCGTTTGCCCTTTAGGCCAGGTTTTGCTTCGTGCAATCGAGCTTTAGGTTGAAGTTCGGCAGTGGGAACAAAAATATTGAAATGGAAAGTCGTACCTACGCCAACTTTGCTTTCGACCCAGATTTCTCCTCCCATCATTTCAACTAGATTCTTACTGATCGCCAGACCCAGTCCAGTACCACCATAGACGCGCGTGGTCGAGGTATCCGCCTGAGTAAAGGACTCAAAAAGTAGATCGATCTTATTCTCGGGGATACCAATGCCAGTGTCTGAAATAGAAAAATGTAAACCTACCTTTGAATGGCCTTCTTTAGGATCAACGACTTCATATTTGGGTAATTCATTCTTATCAGCCATCGCCACTTTCAGGACTATCTCGCCCTTTTCGGTAAATTTGACGGCGTTGTTTAGTAGATTTAATAGTATTTGCCTCAGACGAACACTATCGGCAAACACACCTTCAGGCGTATCTGTTTCAATCAGGTAAGCTAGATCCAACTGTTTTTCATCAACACTTCCGGCGACTAAATCCAATGTACTCTCTATACAAGCGCGCAGATCCATTGATTGCGGATCCAAATCAAGCTTGCCAGCTTCGATCTTAGAAAAATCAAGTACATCGTTGATAACGGTTAACAGCGCCTCTGAGCTATCAGTTATGGTTTGGCAGTAATCGAGCTGTTCTTTATCGAGATTAGTACCTAAAAGCAGATTGCTCATTCCGATAATGCCGTTCATCGGCGTGCGAATTTCATGACTCATGGTGGCTAGAAACTTGCTTTTTGCTAAGTTTGCTCGTTCAGCCTCGTCGCGGGCATTTCGCAGATCTTTTTCCGCCTGTTTGAGTTCAGTAATGTCGAAGTAAGTCAGCATACGACCATCATCCGGCAGCTTAATGCACTGGTATTGCAGGATCCGGCCGTTTGCGATCTCAAGTTCTGATTTTTCAACTGTACCCTGTCGTATCGCTTCAACATGGCTATTGACATAGCTATCCCACTCTTCATCACTCACAGGGTAGAGACCTTTGCTGCGCGTGAACTCCATGTTTTCGCGCAGCGTTGGATTGGCATCGAAGAAAGTCTCGGGTATATCCCAAATGGCACGATAAGCAGGATTGCTGATACGAATGCGCAAATCGGAGTCCATAAACAATATTCCGTACTCTATGTGTTTGAGTACCGCGTCAAGTTCACGTAATACCTCGTCCTTGGCGCGATTTGCCTGGGTAAGCTCCTGTTCGTGCGCTTTTAGCTGAGTGATATCGGTATACACGGCCACCGTACCGCCGTCATCAGTGTTACGCTCATCGATCTGGATCCAGGTTCCATCACCACGTTGTTGAACGACGGGCTCTCCTGGGTTCTTATGCAGATGCATCCGTTCTGTCACCCACGCCTCCACACGGTCCGCGGCAGAGCGGATCAGGCCAGCTTCGGCGGCGCGACGCGTAATTGTTTCGAAATCTGTGCCTACCACCACTGTGTCTTCCATACCGGGATAAAGTACTTCCCGGTATCGACGGTTGCACAATATCAGTCGATCATCTACGTCGTAGAGTGAGAAACCTTCAGAGATGCTCTCGATTGCGGCGCTGAGCTGCGCCTGGGCCTGCCGTAAGGCCGCACTCGCCTGATCGCGTTCAGCGGCAAGTCTATCGCGCTCCCGCAGGCTATCCCGAAATAACGCTAAAGTGTTCGCCATTGAGCCTATTTCGTCGTGACCCGCCGATGGAATTTCTGTATCCAGATCGCCGCTAGTAATAGCCGACATGGCACGCACCAGCTTACCTAATGGCATACGAATTGAACGCAACACCATAAAGGTAAGGGCGAGCCCAAACAGGGTTGCCAGCACCATGATCATGATCGATAGACGCTCCGCTTCACGCGCAGCGCGTAGTGTTATATCGCTTTGGATAAGCGCTCGTTTTTCGAGGCCCTCGACCATGGCCGCTAGGCGCTCATCGATTTGCTGGATGTGTTGGCGTGCGCCTGCCATGAGTGTATTCCCAACCACACGTCGGCCTTCGGTGTATGCCTCTACGGCTTTGAGCGACTGCACTACCATCGCATCGATCTCGGTTCGTACTGTCGAGACGGTATCCGGGTCGTGTGCCTCCAACTGAGTTAAGGCCATCTCCAAATGGTCACGCGCTTGTTCTGCGTTTCGCTCTGAGCGCACCAACAGACTGACTGCTAAATCAGTGACCCAATACTTCAAATCACCGAATGCCCGGCTGACAGCGTTTGCAGTAGTTAACACCGAAACGAGTTGCGCCTCGTCCACTAAGGTTTTTTGTCCTTCCGACAAGGCACGATTGAGGTACAGGTTAGAACCAATGAGTGCACCCAGGAGGACGGTGCAAAGTATGATCAGGCGGGTGAATATTGAAAATCGTAGCATGGGATCTTGAACCAAGCAGTTGCCAACGCAGAAAAATCTCTGAGTTGGGCACAGATTAGCATTTGCGAAATCACATCATGCGTCGCATTACCAAGGTGTACCTCGGTCTTGTTCAACAACTCGACTAAACAAGATGTTTATTCGGATTGGGACGCACGGTACATAGTCCCATTATTTGAAAGCCACTAACGAAAAAGTGTGATGCTAATTGCTCCACCCAGATCGCCCAGTTTTCCACCCTCTTTCGGATAGCCAGTGATATCGATCTCGTCTTTGGGGTTGCCATGACACGCCAAACAAGCTTTACCGTAGTACTCCGGAACCATGACGCGAAACGCAGGACGTTGGTCGGATGTCGTGACCTCTGAGAACAGTTCCCCTCGCTGCCAGTCTGAAGTATCGAACTTGGTGTCAATGACATTGCGCTCCCACTCATCCGGCCGTGCCTTCCGATTGCGTACTAAATTTGTAGGGGCAGTAACCTTCATCTCAGCTTCTTGCCCCACCTTTTCACTGAAACGTTCATTCACAAGTCGGGCAAAAACGGCTGGTACAAATCCTTTGAAACCGACGTCGGGTGTATTGATGTCTCGCTGATTTTCGTCCATGACCTCCTTAATGGAGTCGAGTAAGGCCTGTAGAAGACGACCGTACTTGGTATCTGCGTCTATTGGCAGTGGATCTGGGTCGGCATCTTTGTTGACAAGTACGAGGGTATCGTGAACCACGTTCGCCCCACTGAGATCCTTGTCTGCGACTAATGGATCATTGATAAGCGCTTGATTATCGGCTATCACTGTGCGGGCTGCACGAAGCGCATTGGCCAGGCTCAATGCTATGTCCAGATCATCCTCTTCAGACGCCGCCCATTCGGTTGGGACCATGGACAATAGAAGCACGGTGCAAAACGAGATGCTGAGATCTCTGCACCGGTTCGGCACCCGCGTTCTAACAAATCGGGCGAGTGATCGGTGGAAGTTCAAAGCACCTACAAAAAAGCTCATTGCTATTGATTCCTCGCAAGAGTAACAAATATTTGAGTGCCTAAGTAGAATGCGATTACGGCGGTTGCGCCACAGGCTGTCAGTCGATCAGATTTCATGCCTTCATGGTTGGCTAGGCCATTGATCTCGGCTGTAGAATTAGCCAGGTTTCTACAATCGGCCGGGCCACTCGGGTTTGCGTTTTTCGATAAAGGCGTCGATTCCTTCGATGGTTTCCTCCTCCATCATATTACACGCCATGACTTCGCCGGCGTCTTCATAGGCTGAAGCCAGCACCTCATTGAGCTGGCGGTAGAACAAACTCTTGCCCATGCGAACTGCGACTGCCGGTTTATCGGCAATGACGTGAGCTAGTTCATACACCGTATTATCGAGATCATCTGGTTTCACAGATCGATTGACCAGTCCATACTCCACTGCGGTTTGCGCATCGATGAACTCACCGGTAAGAAGCATTTCTAACGCACGCTTACGACTTACATTACGACTCAAGGCAACCCCTGGGGTCGAGCAA
>JAOTYS010000337.1 GCA_029861795.1 Gammaproteobacteria bacterium
TGGAACTGACTAAATCTGAAAAGGACTGCCTGTACTATGGATTCACCATTTGCGGCAACAAGTTACATTGCCGGGAAGGTTATGCCGGGGGAGACGGCGTACTGGCCCATCTTAATAATGTAGGAGTCCTGCTACAGGAAGTCCTGGATTCAGGTATGTTAGAGCTCACAGATTTGCAGATCCATGGTCCCGAGGAAGAGCTGGCGAAGTTGCGTGAACCACTGGCAGATTTCAACCCAAATTACTGGTTGCTGGAGTACGGTTTCCGCAACTGAGTCGCAAGTATATTCGCTGGCGTACCGAATACCGAATACCGAATACCGAATAAAGGGGTCGGTGTCGATTTTTTCAGATAGGCGCGGTTAATCCGACACCGACCCCTTTTATTCAATCAGCCGGAATCTTCTTCATTCCTGTCCGCTTCATGCGCGGATTCCGCGCTTTTGTCCCTTTCTGGAGCCGAGCGTGGGCACCGTATGCCGATCAGACCAATCCGACGGGGTGAGGCCTTGACAATCTTCACCTCCAGGCCATCGATCGTAAAGGTCGCATTTTCTGCGGGAATCGATTCGGTATGATTCAAAATCCAGAAACTCACTGTGTCGGTGGGTTTGCCTGGAAGGTCCATGTCGAAAAACTCCTCAACCACACGCAGCTCGACCGCCCCATCCACAGTTAACTCGTTTCCAGATACTTTGGTCGGGAGCGCCGGCGTAATGTCGCTCTCGTCATAGATCTCGCCGACCAGTTCTTCGAGGAGATCCTCAAGAGTGGCAATGCCCCGTATGCCCCCAAATTCGTCCACTACGATGGCTAGGTGGCGCTTTTGTCTCAGAAGCCTGGCGAACAGTTCATCAATGGCCTGATACTGGGGTACAAAGAGCGGATCGTGGGCGATCTCATCCAGTTGTGCCTCACCTCGGCCGCTGGTCATGGCCATGAGGAGATCGCGTAGGTAGAGTACCTTGTATAAGTTGTCGCGGTCCGTCTTGTAAAGCGGAATACGTGAAAAGGATGCGTCTGCGACCTGCGGCAATGCCTGCGCAACTGATTGGCTCCCCTCAAGTGAGAAGACTTCGCTCTGCGGCGTCATGACATCCCTGACTTTCAGATCATGAAACGCAAATACCCGCTCGATAATCTCGCGCTGATCATGATCGATCGTACCCTCTCTCTCGCCGTGCCCCAGCATGCTAATCAGTTCTGACTCCGTAATCATAGGATCGCCTTGCGTGCCGATCAGCTGGTGCACCCAGGTGGTAAATTTTCCAAAGAGCCACACAAAGGGAAAGATCAGGCGCATAAAGGCGAGCATAGGTAGCGCGATATAAAGCGAAATCCGCTCCGAATACCGCGTCGCGAGGCTTTTAGGCGTTATCTCACCGAAAACCAGGATTGTGATGGTCAGCACGCCGACCGCGATGCCAGGCCCAAGCTCACCAAACCACCGCGTAGCGAGAACCGTGGCCATGACCGAAGCCGCGATGTTCACCAGGTTGTTGCCAATCAGTATTGTGGTCAACATGCGCGACGGATCTCTCTTCAACTGATGAAGCGCTCGCGCACCACGGCGACCCTCCTTGACGAGGCCCTCAACCCGGGCAATGGACAACACTACCAACGCCGTCTCTGATCCCGAGAACACGCCGGAGAGAATCAACAGCGCCAGCAAAATGACGATCTCAATCATGATTTCATCGGATGGGCGGTTGGGCTGACCTGGGATTGCCAGAGACCCGGCGCCTGCACAATAGTTAGCGTTATGAGCGCGTCATTGCGCTCTTCCCAAACTTCCCTCCAGAAATGGAGATAGACACTGGGCACGCCTCGCTCAGGTCGCTCACTCATTAAGATCCTAAATCACAATCGCCACAGCATCAATGAATGTCACGCAGGCGAATTGCCTGAAGGTCATCGTTTCTGAGCGCCAAATAGTGGGAAGTTGTGCGGTCAGCATACAAAATGAGACGACCTGCGTTACGAGCAGAAGGAATGCGATTACTATAGAAGTCGCGGCCGGACATAGGCCTGTAGTTCCGCTATTAGAAGAGCCGCCAATGCTTTGTGAGCCTTATATCAACCGCTATTGACCGACAAAAATTCAGTATAACTACTGCACAAAAACTGTAAATCTCTAGGGTATCAAGCCGCGATCTTGCTGTCAGACAGACATACCCAAGTGGATAGAGTACTTTGACCCTTGTGATCTTTGCTACTCCTCAGGTTCGTATAGTTGTGATCTACCGACCTCTGTCTTGGTTACATGAAAGCGTTGTAGATTTTCAGTTTTCGCTCGAAGTTCCTCAGAAGAAATATCGCTTTTCGCAGGATCACGCACGCCGTGCAAATGATCTTTTGGATGAACGTGATCGACAAATCCGAGGCTAGGCGCCCCGAGTCGGTAGCCCATTAGTTCCTGAATCCCGTCAGGTAGATTGCGGGCTTGCTCGGGAGGAACCGCCAGGTATTGATTCTCTTCCTGCCGCAACCATCCGAGGCCATAGTGCAACGCCACACCCAAACGAGCATCATCAGAATTGTTAGCGCCACCGCCGTGGAGAACATTGCCAACATAAACCAAAACCGAACCCGCCGCCATCGTGGTGGGATTTAGTTCTTTTTTCATCGGTACTCGATCGTCATTCCAAAGATGACTTCCAGGCACCATAAGGGTACCACCATTTTCTGCGGTGAAATCATTGATCGCCCACATTGTTGCAACTGTTAGTGGCGGACTAGGATTTGCAAATGGGAATACACCTGTATCTCGGTGTATTACTTGTGCTTTTTCTCCGGGCTGTAATTGCATCACACCCGTGTAGTGAATGTGGTAGTTCGCGCAGTAAGGCAGCAAGACATGATCTGCGATGCTTAGAACCAAAGGATGCATAAGCAACTTTTGGACGGTTTGCGACTTCTCTATAAGCGAGCCAAATCGTTTTGTGCGCTGTCCGAAAAAACGATCATGCCCTTCGTGGGCATCGGACAAATAGGGGCCGAGGTCAGATTTCAGCGCAGCTAAGGTTGCTGTGTCTATTGCATTTTCGATAATTGCAAACCCATCCGCACTAATCGAACCGCAGATTTCGTCTGAAGGCATGGTGGAATCGTATCTGTTATTCATAAACTTGGCCTTTGCAGAAATTAGTTTGGAGAACTCAATGTGAAAAGCGCAAACATGCTTTACCGCGTCGGCTCCATTGTGTTGTTAGAGTTGCGCGTAGAACAGATCCTGCATACTTCGATTGTATGGTTCAAGTACTCTGAGCCCTTGATTCCTTGCAGGACAATGGTTCCATCTTGTTGGATGAATCCCTTCTCAAGAATCGAGGAATCGTGCCATCCAGTCGTGAGCCGGCGAGCCTACTCCCCGGTGGAGAAGGTAGGGTCGGATTCCTTGAAGCCAAAACTTCCTGGGTACTTGTCACCTTCAAACACGATGAAATCCGCTGCGCAACTATGCCAAAAGACCACGTCCGTGTTCTTGAGCACGACTACACCGTGCTGCTTTTCTTTGCCCTTACACCAGTCTGCCATGATGTGCGCTGGCCACAACCGTGGAAGCGACTCTCTTAGGGACTCTGCCGAGAAATATTGCGTTGTAAGGTTCTGGGGTGCGATCGCCACAGTAAACACCGACTGGCCCTGCAACCATCTATCCCGGGGGCTCAAGTCGTGCTCTTCTAGTTGAGAATGAGCAGTAATTGCAGGGAGAGGGACGAGTAGTATTGCGCAAAAAGTCAGCCGTGAAAGGTTCATTTGATCATGCCCTCATTTGCTACAAAAAGGTACAAAAAGGGGTCGGTGACGATATTTGCAAATAAACGCATCACTCGGTTAATTCGATACCGACCACTTTTATTTAGGCATTTTTGTACCGGACCCTTTAATTCCTTGAATTATGCTCGAGGTCGAAAACAACCGATCGTCATAGCCCGCCGGTCTTCCGCAGGTATACCTGATAGTCCTCTTGCATCTCCGCGATGATCTCCCTCTCCGCTGTCTGCCGGCGGTCTAAACGGGCCGCTTCGATCTTCTGCGCTACCGCCTTCGCATCAGGCACGGCGAAAAGCCCCCGGTCCATGAAAGCGTAACTTGTATCCGAGTCGCCACCGACGAGTTCGATCCCTTCGTCATCGAGGACAATGTCCCCAACGCCGTTTTCGAGTACACGTTCGACGCGTGGCGGGTAGATCTGGATTAGGTCGAAGCTATCTATTTTGATTCTTTTTCCCATCTCCCAAACGCTGAACATATTGTGGGACGACAGTACGTAGGTCTTGCTTCGCGCATATAGGATCGTGAGCCAAGGCGAGGCCATGCCTGCGAGACGGGCTGCTAGGACCGCGGCACCGAATGGCGCGAGAAGGATCATGCCAACGAAAGCCGCCGACCTTTGATGGCGAGTCGAATAGAACGGCGAAGGCACCGAGCAAAAGCAGGCACCCGATCGCGGCGATCACGCCGGAGAGAAGTACAATGATGCCCGCTATAATTGCACGGCCGGTCCGGCTCTCGACACTCGAGGTGCCGATTGCCGTCCAGGCGTGTTTCGCGACTGGGCGATCAGCCCAGCTGATCTCTTCGTTCGGCACCATCACGCTTGCCGGCTCGGCGCGAACTGCGGCGGAAATGTTGTCCATGATCGATCATTATAGTTAGGCCTTACGCCGCGCGTATTCGGCGTAATAAGTGCTGGAGGCTGTCAGGCTGTCGCGGTATACGGAGTCGAAGTCCGCAATGACAGATTCGCGCACTGCCGACAACGCCAGTAATGCCTCGCGCCAGCGCGAAATCTTGGGTAAATCGCTGTAGTCGACCAACGGTTTTATCGCATTCGCCGCATCAATCTGCGTAAACAACGGTGCATATGCAGAATCCGTCAGGGAGAAACGTTCACCGTTGAAAAATGGTCCCTCACCAAGCTGTGCCTCCAGCCCCTGCAAACCGCTATAGAGCTGGTTGCGTTGCTCCAGACATTCCTGTTCGGTTTTCGCCATACTCACCATGCGATATTGCGACTCCAGCAACCACGCACCGAATTCCACCCAAGCGCGGTTCATCGCCCGCAGCAACGGGTCGGCGAGCTGCAGCGGTTCAGGGGTGATTTCATCGATAAATTCGTTGATCACCGCCGACTCGAATAACAAGATATCCGCGTCAACGCGCAGCAGCGGAACTTTTCCCCGCGGCGACATCTCGTTAAACCATTGCGGTCGGTCGTCCAGATCGATGTAGGTAATTCTGTGTGCCACGTTCTTGTACAGCAGCGTGATGCGTGAGCGTTGCACGTAAGGGCAAAGATTAAAGCTGACGAGTTCGAGTTGCATAAGTAGTTACCTGTTGAAATTTGGTTTCCGCGACCGCGTTGCTCTGCTATGCGTTATGCGTAACCTTGTGTCACGAGGCAA
>JAOTYS010000338.1 GCA_029861795.1 Gammaproteobacteria bacterium
CCACGCTTCATCTAGATCAAGCATAAAGCGCGAGTCCAACTGAGCAAAGATTACCGCGCCCTCGAGTCCTATTAGGTCAGTAAAGTGGTATTCGGCACTAATCCCAGCGCCAGCGCCCCCGCCAAAGGACAAAGTGGAACGCTCTAGTACGCCATTGGGTCGGACTCGACTCTGCTGGATATCGTCGTTCGACGGATTTACGTAGGCAAAGAAGGGTCGTAACGTCCAACGTCTTTTGCGTTCAGCAAGTACCTGGGTTTCACAGGTCGCGGTGGCACCCGCTTCGTTGGTTGCCAGACCTCGAAGAGTGTAAGTGCCGGCTTTGTCGAGGGTCACAGTAGCAGGATACGGTGGGGGCACGGACGCGACTGTGACCCCTTCGCTGTTGACCACCTCTACTTGGATACCTTCACCTGTATCTCTCGCCCAATAGCCTGTCACATTTATTTCTATCGGTTCGGTGGCCTGCACCTCGTAAGCTGAGGCCGAAATGGAACAGCTAGGATCAGAGTATTGCGGTGCCTCAGCCGCAGGTTCGGGTGCTGGCTTTGTCGCTTTTTCAACATTGACAAGCGCCAAGTTCAGGCAAATCTTGGGGGCAGTAAAAGTATGGGTTGTGATTTGATTGTCATCTTCGGTCTGAACCCGTATGTCAAAACTATCGTAATATGTGCTCGTTGCGAGACACGTCGGGCTAGTTGTCGTGGGCTTACCTTGCTTACGCCAGGCCATCCACTCGAAAGTATCCCCTGGATTGACGATTCCCTCGCTGATCCCTTGTCCGTTAGCGACAGCCTCAAACAGACTATCTGAGACTTCAGACATGCCCTGCGTCTCTAACACCTGCCTTATGTCGGTCTCGTACTTGTTGAACAGGTCCTGTAGGTCGGCAACGGAGTTCATTGTTGCACCCTCGGCGAAGGCGTTTGGTCCTCCCAACCGAGTGATTCGTTGCTTGATCGGGAATCCTTGGCAAACATCGTCGCTCGCTGCCCGGGCTTTCGGTGAGAAAGCGGCTGCGCCAGTCATAATTGCGATGGCCAAGAATGGGGTGAGTATTAGCTTATTTATTCGATCCATAGTGTCATACCTGGTAAGTGAACATATGTTGGTCTGGCCCTACCAGTGGTCCATTGACGCAAGTCAATACCTTAACAAAATCGGGTATAGTGCCGCTAGCCGTAATCGGACCAGCGGGCAGAGTCACTACCCCGAACGTATTAAACCGGCGCTGATGCTGCGTTCAGCTCGATCTGAAGAGTGTGGTGATTCATAATGTTGTGGAGGAAAGTGATGATTATTGGACTCATTCTTGTAACCGGCGGACTCTTGATCGCCATTTTTCCGCCTTTGCTGTCGCTTATTGTGGCTTGCTTTCTGATGTTGTTAGGTCTAATCATGATTTTCTCGGCGTATTACCATAGAAAGCTCGAGAGACGATTTGATAATCCTGTAGCGGAATTCATCTTTCGATTTTGAATTCCACTACTGGATGATATGGCCTAATCGATTTATAAGCGTTTGAGCGTCACTGATGGTTCAATCAATGGAACTCGACACGTTTAAGGACATGATCACCGCGATCACCGCCTTTTGTGCGGGTAAGCCCGTGGATAGTAAGCTCGCCGAACAATTGAATGGAGAGTTTCCTCCGGATAGCGTTTCGTTTTGGAAGATTGAGCAGGCTTGTCATGTGGCGATAGATGATGGTTGGATGTGCAAAAGCGGCGAAGGGAACCGACGTTACGGACGTGTTATTGAACCAGATCCGGAAACCCACGGCTTCAGTGTGGACGTGGTTCAGTTGAGAGACGTCGTTGGGCCTCATCATCGACATCCCACCGGCGAGATCGACATGATCATGCCGATAGCACCCACCGCCAAATTCGACGGCGTTGGTCGAGGTTGGCTAGTATACCCACCGAATAGTGTGCATCGACCGACCGTCAGCGACGGTGACGCACTCATACTCTATTTGTTACCCAACGGAGAGATTGACTTCACTGGTCAGTGAGAAGCTACTCAACGGATGAGTTGCGTCAATAAAGTCTTTAAGGTGGTGTGAGATAGTTCCCCATGAATGACTCTAGCTCTGCTCAGAGCGACGAGATCGCGTTAAGCGTACGTGTTAGTAGGCTACACCTTAAGCAACGTCTCGGTATTGAAGGAGATAGGGAGGCCCGGGTATTCGGCCAGGGGTTCAACTTCTTTCACATCGAGAACTGGTACTCGATTCATTCCCTGATTCGCACGATATTGCGAATGTTTCTCCTGCACGGGCGCGGTCGACGCAATGCGCTTGACGTAGAAATTCGACGAAACGATATTCGAATCCAAAGTCTCCCGCCGTCATTCAATGGATTTACAATTCTTCATATCAGCGATCTGCATTTAGATATGAACGAGGATATTCCGAGGGCTTTGATCGAACGCATACGCGATATGGAGTATGACATCGTCGTATTGACAGGGGATTTCAGGGCGAAGACCTTTGGTCCGTATCAACCAACTGTCGATGCGATGGAGCGTGTACGCGCTCATCTCAACGGTTCAATCTATGGTGTACTCGGTAACCATGACAGTATTCGAATGGTGCCGAGCATGGAGGCTATGGGGATACATATGTTGCTCAACGAGTCGATCGTCATTGAACGTGGTGGTGATAGGATATTCTTGGCGGGAATCGATGATCCTCACTACTATCGAGCAGACAATTTGGAGAAGGCTTGTGACAACATCCCACCTGAAGTTGTGTCGATTCTGCTTGCCCACACACCGGAGATTTATAAGCATGCGTCGCATGCTGATTTCAACTTGATGCTGTGCGGGCATACGCATGGGGGTCAGATCTGTTTGCCTGGCCGTATCCCCATCATAAGCAATGCCAGGTGCCCGCGACGGCTGTGCGCCGGGGCATGGCGATATAACGACCTTATTGGTTATACCTCTGTGGGTTCTGGTGTTTCTATCGTTGATGTACGTTTGAACTGCCCACCCGAAATTACGCTGCATCGCTTGTTGTCCGATAGTTCTGCTTAGATCAGAACCTAGAGCGGTCTTTTGCGCACATGCATCCAGTACAGCAACCTCGAAAGCGCTATCTCGACGAAGAAAAACATCACCACGAGGATGACGATATCTGTCGATCGTAGTTCGAAGTGAGCTGCTAAGAATAGCAGCGGGAAAAGCGCCTCTAAACCTTGGTCGAGACCCAGCGCACTATCGCTGGGTTTGATGTTGAAACGCCGTTTGATGAAGCTGGATAAAAGATCCCCCACCATCGCGCACAATCCAAAGATTGCCCCTGTGGCAAAGGACATCCCGAAGGGTATGCCGGCGACACCAGTTAGCGCTACTGCAGCAATCACACCGCGGATAGTCTTTGAAGGACCGAGAAGTCGTCTCTTGTCGTACAATATGAGATCAAAATCGAGCGCCTGACCGAAGTGATCTCCCAGCATGTTACGCGCTAGGATTGGTGCGCCGTTAGCAACAGCGAGCAGGAATAGCAGCTGCAACATTATCGTTGGAGTCATCACGACGATCGTAACCTAGGGCGGAGTTCGGTGTGCGAGTCAGTTATTACTTTGTTCAACAAATGGGACCCATGCATGACTCGGACTTCGCCCACCACAACACATATCTTCTGTAAGTAGCACTGGATCCAAGACCCTATGACAAAAGGTGTACCACAGCTCGCTGTTGTCATGTCTGGGGGTGGTGCACGGGCCGCATATCAGGTTGGTTTACTCCGTTTTTTGGCACAGCGCTTTCCAGAATTGCACCCTCCCATTCTAACTGGCGTGTCGGCGGGCGCGATTAATGCTGCCTACCTAGCCTCACATCAGGGAAGCTACGCAGAGGCCGTGGAAGATCTCACCGTATTATGGCGCTCGATTACACCTGAAAGTATTTTCCGGACTGACACGATTCACCTTGGTCGCAGTTTCTTACGATGGGCATTGCGTTTTCTCTCGGGTGGCAGCCACGCAGTACCGCCAACTCGTGGCATGGTCGATACCGAACCGCTTCGTCAGCTGATCGAGAACGCGATTCCCACTCGCAATGGGGAGTTAGTCGGAATCAATCAAAACATCGAGCGTGGTCGGCTTCGGGCTGTCGGCATCACAACTTCAAGTTACGATACCGGTCAGTCCATCACGTGGGTGCAAGGAGATAATGCGCAGGTCTGGGCTCGACCCCGTCGCCGAGGTGTGTCAAGCGCTGTTCAGATAGAACATATTCTCGCCTCTACAGCGTTACCGCTTGTGTTCCCGGCGGTCAAACTTGGAAACGAATGGCATGGGGATGGTGGCATCCGCCTCACTGCACCGCTATCGCCGGCACTACACTTGGGCGCGGATAGCATCATCGCGATCTCGACGCGACACGATCATACGAGATCAAATAACCCACCGCCGTCAATGATTCACGGCTATCCACCGCCTGCTCAGATTATCGGCGCATTGACAAACGCTGTGTTCCTGGACATGTTCGACTATGACGCTCAAAACATGAACAGGTTGAACAGACTCATCGCAAACTTGCCGCCGGACAAGCGCCATGGGTTGCGCGAGACCGCGGTGCTCATTCTACGACCCTCTGAGGATCTGGGCAGACTCGCAAGCAATTACGAGTTCCGTTTGCCCGGACCTTTTCGTTTCTTCACCCGCGGGTTCGGTACGAGAGACACTGACTCACCTGATTCCCTGTCGCTTCTGATGTTCGAGCCCCACTATCTCGAGTATCTAATCAGGCTCGGCGAATCAGATGCGCAAGCACGTGCTGACGAGATCGTGGAATTCATGCAAGCATCTACATAACCCCGGGGTTGACAGTACCTAAGGGCATTGCAGGCCCGTGTGTCACTTCCGCGTTCGTGTCGATACCAACCCGTTACGCTGACGTGTCGCTGTAATTCCGTTGACCCAGATCATAGAAATAATCAGTGCCGGATGGCATAAAGAGTTCATATGACAATTGCGAAACCAGGGGATGGCCATGGTAATCGCAGATCGTGATCACGAAAACGCGGTGAAGGGCGGGCGTCGAGTGGAAGAGCGGGTGTGGTGCCCAATTCACCGGCGTGAGGTTGCGGTTGTCTTTAGTGTTAAAGGTCGGCTCTGGCTCAGAATGCTTTGAATACGGACTGCAAGCGATTTCTCCCTCACGGGTAGTTCTGTTCGGATGTACCGATAACACCGTGCGTGAGCCTGCTTCGAGCGACACTGACGTGGATGATTAGGATTGAGCGCCTCGCCGACACACTTATCTCTGAACCAACAGATCGCGGACAAGTTGCGCGAGATGGCGGACATACTGGAGCAACAAGCAGCCAGTCCGTTTCGCGTAGCCGCCTATCGACGCGCCGCTGAAACCGTAAGCTCGTT
>JAOTYS010000339.1 GCA_029861795.1 Gammaproteobacteria bacterium
GGTTCCCGATTGGCTTGCGAAACGGCACCCTGTCGTTGTCCGTGCCCGGAAGGGCATCGTACTCCACCAGGATCCCGACACAGGGTCCCGAGCGGTTTCGCCATCTCGCAATAAACGCAGTGGGTATGCCGCAGGCGGCTCGCTCCACCTCAAACCCACCGGCTTGCAACCAATCGCCAAGTTGCTGTGCTGCGATGTATTCCATATTGGGGAGTTCGGGTTGTTCCCACAGCAAATCGAAATATCGAACGATACTTTCTCGGGAGGCCTGCCAATGACTCCGGACAATCTCTATCGCGTCGGCATTCATTTACTATGTTTCGCTAGCTGTATTTTGTTCCACTGCGATCAATATAATAAGTCCTTTGATAGTGTGAATACACCCAACCATCAGTACAATTTTTCTGGATACCCGCTTCGGCAACTGCTCCCTGCGTTGCTCTACCTCCTGCGTCCATGCAGTCGTGCGCGGGTATGACGGGAGGGGGACGGTAGAACGCAGCTGCCTGACTATTGACGTTAGACCGAACGAATTGCTTCACCGCGCTCGCGATGCAGCACGTACAAACCACTCCCGATGATGATTGCCGCGCCGGCCAATGTCCACAGATCCGGTAATTCAGCAAATACAACGAAGCCCAGACCGGTTGTCCACACCAGACTACTATAACTGAACGGCGCCACAGTGACTGCGCTGGCGTAAGTGAGTGCCTTAATCAAAGCCAGATGGCCAGCGCCACCCAACAAACCCAACAAGATCATCAGCCCCCAATCGAACAGGTCCGGTGGAATCCAAAAGAATGGCACTGCAGCGGTGGTAACAATTCCTCCAGCCAACGCCGTATAAAGAAGTGTCGTCATGGCCGGATCGAATCGACTCAATGCCCGCGTGCTGATCTGATAGAACGCGTAAGCCACCATCGACATGACTGGATAAATCGCAGCCGGATTCATCATTGTTGTGCCGGGACGTACAATCACCAAGGCGCCGACAAAACCGATGGCGACTGCAATCCAGCGTCGCACTCCGACGTGCTCGCCCAAAAAAGGCACCGATAATGCAGTAACCAACAGCGGACCGGCTAATGAAATCGCTGTGGCATCCACCAGCTGCATGTGTCGCACGGCGGCGAAAAAAGCTGCCGTTGTAGCCAACAAAAGCAACGAGCGTATAAGTTGCAAGCTTAGTCGTTGAGTGCGAAAGTGCATCGGTACTCGATGTCGCAGTACCAGCACAACTAGCATAGCGTGGAAGGCATAACGAGCCCAGACCACTTGGACAATCGAATACGTCTGAACCAGATGCTTGGCAAGTGCGTCCAAACTGACAAACAAGAAAGTTGTCAGCAACATCAACAATATCCCACGACGCTGATCGACGATGCTCTGTGCAGCGGTCGCTGCTACAACTCCCATAAGTGGACTAGTCGCTGGTGATAGTTATTGGTCTGTTCTCGATCAGACGACGCGCCGCGATGTTAACGGTGGAGCGTTTTCGCAGCAAGCAATCATCAACTCTCGTCTGATGCATAGTTCGACAAAACTTCCAATCATCCCCCTGAAATAGGCATTAAGGGAAAAGAGAAGACCATGAACACGTCACTTCCAACTCATGCACAGGTGGTTATTATTGGCGGTGGCATCATCGGGTGCAGCGTCGCCTGGCACCTTACACGACTTGGTTGGACGGATGTCGTGCTGCTCGAGCGTCAACAGCTGGGCTGCGGAACTACCTGGCATTCAGCAGGTAACATCGTGCGCCTCGATACCTCACCCACGATGATTCAGATCTACCGTTATGGTGCAGAGCTCTACTCCGAAATCGAGCAAGAAACCGGACAGGCGGTGGGGTGGCGCAATTGCGGTCGGGTTATGGTGGCGCGCACACCTGAGCGGGTCGCAGAGTTTCAACACATCATCACCGCAGCAAGAAATATAGGCACAGAGGTCGAACTCGTCACACCAGGCGAGGTGCGTGACAGACTACCGATCTTAAGAACGGATGACTTGCTCGGTGCCATTTGGAGTCCGGGAGACGGCCGAGTGAACCCCACCGACTTACTGACCGCCTACGCCCGCGGCGCCCGCAGTCGCGGCGCGCGTATCATTGAGGCCATGGAAGTGCATGACATCGAAACTGCTAACGGAGCGGTCACGGCAGTATCGAGCCAAGCTGGCCGCATTAAATGTGAGGTAATCGTCAATTGTGCTGGACTGTGGGCGCGCCAACTAGGACAACGCCATGATGTCACCATCCCGCTCTATCCCACCGAACACTTCTACTTGCTCACCGAACCCATTGAGGGAATCGATTCATCAATGCCTACGTTTAGAGATCCCGATGGCCTGGTCTATGGACGAGAAGAAGTCGGTGGGCTGCTATTCGGTTGCTTTGATAGAAATGCAAAGCCGATAGCACCTGACACACTACCGAAAGACTTCTCGTTCACCCTGCTCAACGAAGATTGGGAACAGTTTGGCCCGTATATGACCGAAGGTATCCGCCGGATCCCCGCCCTGAAGCAAGCGGGTGTGCGTAAGCTGCTGAACGGCCCGGAGAGTTTTACCCCGGACGGCTACCCCATCATGGGGCAAGCGCCGGGACTCAAGGGTTATTTCGTGCTGGCCGGGATGAATTCAGCGGGAGTCACCACCTCAGCTGGTATGGGTCGTGTTCTTGCACATTGGATTGTGAACGGCGCACCGGACACGGATATTTCTTGCTTCGATATGCAGCGATTCAGACCGGAACATAACGAAGAGAGTTGGTTGAGGGAAAAAATTCGCCACGTTCCCAGCGCGCATATGGATATCGGCATTGTGCATTAGTGTCTATCCTGTATTCTTGCACTGATGTCCCATAAACTCACTACCGTCATGCCGGAAACGGCGTAGGCGTTATCCAGCATCCAGTCAATCATTGAAATCCCTAGATTCCGGATAAGCGCTGCGTGCTTTCCGGAATGACAACGCACAGCAATGTGCCGATCATGTGCACAATGCGAAATCGTTTCTCCGTCAAGGTTTTGACCCAATCTATTCTTATTTTTGTGAGACAGCAGTGCTATTCTTGCGGGTAGCACCAGGTTTCAATTTGCTCCCGAGCAACGTTACAAATGGAGTCATATGCAAGTGGTCCCATCAACAAATCATTCGACCTAGGTGTAGCTAGCACCCATGAAAATTGCAGAAAAATGGTTCCAAAGACGTCAGGTTGACGATCAGATCACATTGTTATGGGAACCGTACGTCGACCCACTGTTACGATGTAATATTTGGCACGTACGCGGAGGACAGCGTGATTTGTTGGTGGATACAGGTATGGGAATCTGCAGTCTAAAAGATGAGATGCGTGATCTGCTTGGCAAGCCCATTATCGCATTGGCGACTCATACCCATCTCGATCATATGGGCAGCATGTATGAGTTTGACACCCGAGTCGTGCATCGACTTGAGGGCCAGATCCTAGAGCAACCCCCCGCGGTGAGTCTGAACACGAGAGATTGGCCGCGAGATTTTGTCGCCAGTATCGAGGACTCAGGTTATCCCTTGAAAAACGAGGAACTGATTTCCGCCTATCCTCGAGATGGATTTGATCCGCGGACATTCCATACACCGTCTGCAGTGCCCACTTGGCTGGTAGAGGAGGGCAGCGTCATCGATCTGGGTCAACGACAGTTCGAAGTGTTGCACTTGCCCGGTCATTCACCTGGCAGCATCGGCCTGTGGGAAGCCAAAACTGGGACGCTATTCTCAGGCGATGCGATCTATGATGGGCCGCTGCTGGATACATTAGAAGGCTGTGACATCAAGCAATACCTTCAAACCATGGAAAGATTGCGCTCGCTACCGGTAACCGTGATTCACGGCGGCCATGACCCCAGTTTTGGACGCGAGCGTCTTATACAAATCACAACGGAGTATATTCAGCGGCGAACGACATAAGTCGCACACCGCTTCGCATCATCTGTGCGCGGGTTAACGCTGATGTTATTTATGGTGGTGATGGATTACTTCGTAGCCGGTCATCTCAGGTGGGCCGGTCATAAATTCCGCAAAGCGCCCCCATATCCCTTTAACGGTTTCAAGCGCCGCATTTGCCACTGCTTCATCCGGATATACCGCCACTGTCATGCCATTGCCGGTATCCCGTTGCACTGTATGGACGATTGAAATCAGCCCAGGAATCGCATTAATTTGCCCGCGAATCTCTTCCAGCAGGTTCATACTCTCTTCGAACTTTTGCATATTCATTGAAAATTTTGTAACACGCGCATACATGGTCATTCCTCCCGGTAACGGCAAATTTCGTGCAATAAGTTTTTGTAGGTGCGCCTTTAGGCGGACGCGTAATAGACTATTCGCCCGAACACAAAACTGCAATATCCACTTCACCAATAATAACGTGCTCCTGTATGGCTAGTTTTTACAATTCGCCGTGCCTGCCATCGCAGTGATCCGCGGTTATCTTTCGGCCCTAGCGCGAAATAACTCCCACGCATATCGAGCTCGCACGCCGACGTCGAGAAAAGGTCTTGGCGGCAGAGTCTCTGGAGCTCCGAGGCTTTCCATGTCGGCAACTAATGGATTGTCACGGTCGGTCGCCATGTCCGCAGCGAGCAGTCCAGAGATCGTCCCCTTGGTTACGCCTATGGCATTCTGACAGACCGCGGCATAGACATTTGACGCAATCTTTCCGAACCCCGGCGTGTGGTTCCGTGACAAACAAACGAAACCGGTCCAGGTATGTTCCATGGTGACTTTTGGAAGCATTGGGAAGCGTTGCTGAAACAGGCGCTGATGTTCCTGCCTCACGGCCACGCGAACACTATCCGAACATCGGGCACTCGGGCAATAGGTGATCTTTTGTCGTATCAAGATACGTTGATCCTGGGTAAGGCGCATCGTCACACCGGCAAATGCATTGGCAGGCGTCAACCCCCAGTCGTCTACGCCACCCAAGCTATTTCGTTCTTCGGCTGTCAGCGGTCGCGTCAAACTCGCGTGCGCCGCGAACATCAGAAGTTGTCTGCGAAAAAAACCAAATTGATCGGCGAATCCATTTGTAGCCAGCATCATCTTAGGCGCGAAAACGCTTCCTTGTCCGGTGGTCAGTCGAATCCCATTGTCGTACTCGGATTCAATCACCGGAGTGTTCTCATAGAGAGAAACATTCTGTGGCAAACCGTCGGCTAAGCCACGCGTGAGCGCCGCCGGGTTCATGAGCACGCATCCCGGTGTATAGACCGCTGCGCGATAGTAAGGTGTGCCAATCTCCTCAGCGACCTGATCGTGATCCAGCC
>JAOTYS010000340.1 GCA_029861795.1 Gammaproteobacteria bacterium
GGAACTCTGAGTCCGGCTATCGAATCTTGCCACGTTCGGCGTCGCACGGGTGGAGGGTTTCTGCAATCGTAGGAGCAGCATCCTGCTGCGACGGATGTTGAGTCGCGCCTCAATGGCGCTCCTACGATGGTGTCATGGATCATGTGTTGCAAGGCGCTGCTACGAGTCGCGAATCCCGTAGGAGCAGCATCCTGCTGCGACGGATGTTGAGTCGCGCCTCAATGGCGCTCCTACGTGGTCTCATGGATCATGTGTTGCAAGGCGCTGCTACGAGTCGCGAATCCCGTAGGAGCAGCATCCTGCTGCGACAGATATTGAGTCGCGCCTCAATGGCGCTCCTACGTGGTCTCATGGATCATGTGTTGCAAGGCGCTGCTACGAGTCGCGAATCCCGTAGGAGCAGCATCCTGCTGCGACAGATGTTGAGTCGCGCCTCAATGGCGCTGCTAGGTAACTTGCCGCAAGGTTGCAATGACTGGTGCGGTTTCGGGTTTGCGGTCATGCCAGATGAAAAAGGACTCCGCTGCTTGTTCGACTAGCATACCCAAACCATCCACTGCGTGCGTCGCACCATGATCTTTTGCCCAGCGCATAAACGCCGTGGGTTCATCGGCATACATCAAGTCATAGCCGAGTGCATCAGCAGTAAACAAACCGTCCGGCAGTTCAGGCACCTCTCCGCTGAGACCGGCCGCCGTGGCATTGATCACAATATCGAAGCTCTGTCCGGCCAAGTCAGGCAGACCGCACACTTGTATATGTCCATCATGTGCAAACAAATCGGCGAGCCCTGCGGCCCTATCAATAGTGCGGTTTGCTACCACCAACAGTTTGGGCTGCTCTGCCAGCAAAGGGCCGAGGACGCCACGCACGGCGCCACCGGCACCGACGATAAGTAAGTTCGCAGCACACACGGGTCGGTTCAAATTCTGAACCATGTCGCGTACCAACCCAACGCCATCAGTGTTGTCACCAAAGCGTTCGCCTTGCCGTGAGAATTTTAGCGTGTTGACTGCCCCAGCACGCTCAGCGCGAGCGCTGCGTTCAGTAGCGAGCTTCCATGCCTCGAGCTTGAACGGCACGGTGACATTAAGGCCTTGCCCCCCCGATGCTTGAAAGTTGCTAACTGCTTGTTCGAATCCGCCGAGATCGACCTGGATCGCCCGGTAGTCGATGCGTATGCCGCATTGCGTTGCGAACAATGTATGAATCTGCGGTGACTTGCTGTGCGCCACGGGATTACCCATTACGGCATAAAGTTTGGGTGGTGCGTGAAAATCAAATAGGTCGGTCATGGGTAAATGCTAGCATGATTGGCGTGGACAAGATTCCGTATACAGTATTTCGATACAACGATGTACGCCTAAAGGCGTACCTACACGACGCGTCGTCATTGTAGATCCGCCTTCCGGACCGGAGATCCATGACACTACGTAGGAGCACCTTCATGGTGCGACTTAAAATTTGTCGCGGCAAGATGCTGCTCCTACGAATACAGAAATCCCCAACCGAATACAGGAACCTGTTACGCGTAGGAGCGCCTTCCAGGCGCGACTTAACCCTTGTCGCGGCAATATGCCGCTCCTAACGTTGCCGGTAATCCCTCACAGCTACTGGTCGGATCTGCACAACTTTGGTAGTTTGCAGGTGTCGAAACATCGCGGACACGCGAGGCGACTCAGCATGATCGATTCTTCGAAGGCACAGCCGCTGATCGAAAGCTTATGGACAGATTCCATTCTGCCGCAGTTGCACGATTACATTCTTATCCCCAACAAATCCCCATTGTTCGACTCCGAATGGCAAACCCACGGTCACATGGACAAGGCCGTCGGGCTAATCGAGAGCTGGTGTAAAGCGCAACCTATAGATGGCTTGACTGTGGAGGTTATTCGTCTAATGGGACGTACTCCACTTATTTATATGGAAGTCCCTGGAGACTCACGAGACTGCGTGCTGCTTTACGGGCATCTGGACAAACAACCCGAGATGTCGGGTTGGCGCAGCGACTTGGGCCCGTGGAAACCCGTATATGAAGGCGACAAGCTTTACGGACGCGGGGGCGCGGATGATGGCTATGCTGCATTCAGTTCACTGGCCGCGATTCTTGCGCTTAACGACCAAGGTGTGTCGCACGCCGATCTCAAGATCGTGATCGAAGCGTGCGAAGAAAGCGGCAGTTATGATTTGCCCTATTACATCGATGCGCTTTCGGACCGTATTGGTCGACCTGATCTGGTGATCTGCCTGGACTCCGGATGTGGCAACTATGACCAGCTCTGGAGCACCACGTCTCTACGCGGCATGGTCAGTGGTAACCTGTCCGTGGAAGTACTGACCGAAGGGGTCCATTCAGGAGATGCCAGCGGGATTGTACCTTCAAGCTTTCGCATCCTGCGCCAACTCTTATCTCGGCTAGATGAGGAGACCACTGGCGAAGTGCTGGACCGCGCGTTTCACGTGGATATTCCCTCCGAGCGTGTACAGCAAGCACAACAAGCCGCGCGAGTACTTGGCGACGAGGTGTATTCCAAGTTCCCATTTGTAAACGGAACGCAACCCGTCAGCACCGAACACCACGAACTCATTCTGAATCGTACCTGGAGACCGGCGCTTTCTATCACTGGCGCCAGCGGCCTACCCTCCCTAAGTGACGCCGGTAACGTATTGCGACCAGGTACAGTGTTAAAACTCTCGCTTAGGTTGCCACCGACTTGTGATGCAGAGGCGGCCGATGAAACGCTAAATCAAATACTAGAGCAAGACCCACCTTACGGAGCTAAGGTGACCTTTGAGCCTGAGCAAAGCGCCAGTGGTTGGAATGCCCCGCCAGTCGCGCCTTGGTTGGAAGTATCGTTAGATAATGCATCACACAACTTCTTTGGTAAGCCTGCCGTCTATATGGGCGAAGGGGGTTCCATTCCATTCATGGGCATGCTCGGCGAAAAATTCCCAGAGGCACAATTTCTGATTACCGGTGTTCTTGGTCCTCACTCTAATGCCCATGGCCCCAACGAGTTCCTACATATTCCCACCGCAAAAAAAGTCACTTGTTGCGTCGCACAAGTCATCGCCGATCATTACGTTCGCGAGCGCTGACTCCTACCAGGTACGAACGCCTTCTCTCCCAATCCGTAGGACCACCTTCCAGGATGTCATCCTGAGGCACATCCGTGTGCTGAAGGATCTAATCCCATTTGGTGTGGCGCTGTACGCCTAAAGGCGTACCCACAAACGCGCTGTCATTGTAAGTTCGCCTTCAGGCGAACTTTAACGCTCTCTACGACATTGCTGCAGCACGATGCTGGTCCTACTAATGATGCTGGTCCTACTAATATAGAAACCCCTTACCCGTAGGAAGAAATTACAACCGCTATTGTCTTGGTAGTTCCATCGGGTAGTATCTGGGCTCATCTTTCAGATCACGTGTGATGCGACTTCAAGACTTTCCCAAACTGGCTTGGTTCGTAATAAGCCTGGCATATATCGATACGTCTTGTCTGGCACTGGATGTACAGCCTGAATCGGGCAGCGGATGGACACATAAGCAAGCTGTCACCGCTGAGAAATTCATGGTGTCGGCCGCACATCCGTTGGCCGCCGAGACCGGCTACGACGTGCTGCGGGCGGGCGGAACGGCCGTCGATGCTGCAGTCGCGGTGCAGTTGGTGTTGAACCTCGTCGAGCCGCAGTCTTCAGGTATTGGTGGCGGAGCCTTCATGCTTCACTGGGACGCAAAACGGCGAGAGCTCTCCACTATCGATGGTCGCGAGACCGCACCCGCCGCGGCACGCCCGGTTTATTTTCTTGATGAAAACGGCGACACCAAGCAATGGTGGGCCACTGTTACTGGGGGAGGATCAGTGGGCGTGCCGGGCACACTCAAACTTTTAGCATTGGCCCACCAACGTTATGGGGGACTCGCCTGGGGGGATTTGTTTGAATCTGCAATTGAGTTAGCGGATTCAGGCTTCGAGGTCACCCCACGGCTAGCGACGTCGATCACCCAAGCAAAAGCAGTCGGTTTGGATCGATTCGATGCTACACGCAGTTACTTCTTTAACGACGACGGCTCAACGCTGGCCGCGGGAGCCATTCTTAAGAATCCGGAGTTTGCCGACACCTTGCGGATCATTGCGGAAGGCGGTGCTGAGAGTTTCTATCGCGGTCAGATCGCCGAGGACATTGTCAACGCAGTTCGTTCCACTAAAGACAATCCCGGACTGATGACTTTGGAGGATCTCGCCACCTATGAGGCCAAGTTTCGACGTCCGGTGTGTTCGTCGTATCGGTCATACCAGGTGTGCGGCATGGGACCGCCGAGTTCAGGTGCGCTAACCGTCGGCCAGATCCTAGGTATGTTGAATCATTTCGATATGAGGGACATGGGGTTAGGTGTCGATACGATTCACCTCTATTCGGAAGCAGCTAAGCTCGCGTATGCCGATCGCGCCATGTACATGGCAGACAGCGACTATGTACGCATGCCAATGCAAGGTTTGCTCGATCCCGCTTACCTGACGTTCCGTGCACAGCTCATCAAACTAGACAGGGTCCGACGGAACCCGGGACATGGTAATCCTCCGTGGCAAGACGCTGCTCTGTATGCACCCGACAACAAAGAAGAACGTCCCGGCACAAGTCATTTTTCTATCGTGGACCGCTTTGGAAATGCAGTATCTATGACCACCACAATCGAGACCGGTTTTGGTAGTCGTGTGATGGTGGGTGGGTTTCTTCTCAATAATGAACTCACCGACTTTTCATGGGAACCGGAGAAAAACGGTCGTCCTGTGGCCAACCGGGTTGAAGGCGGGAAGCGTCCACGCAGTTCCATGTCTCCGACCATCGTGTTTAAGCCGGATGGTGCGCCCTACTTGCTACTTGGCTCGCCTGGCGGAAGCCGCATCATCAATTATGTGGCAAAGACTTTGATCGCGATTCTCGACTGGGACATGGATATCCAAGAAGCAATGAATGTCGGTCATTTCGTCAGTCGCAACGGTCCAATCGACATAGAGAGTGGCACCATTGCATCTGAGTTTACGAAGCAACTGCAAAAACGCGGGCACGAAGTCAATGTGCGAGACCTCAATAGCGGACTACACGGAATCATGATCAAGGATGAATTACTCGTTGGTGGGGCCGACCCCAGACGTGAAGGCGTGGTGATGGGAGATTAGGTTACGACGATAGGTCGCACCAGGATGCCGCTCCTACGAAATTAGTGGTATTCGCCTCATACCGCGGGATCGGCTCCAGGCGCAACCAGCATTGATTGAACACAACCTTGGCACGACA
>JAOTYS010000341.1 GCA_029861795.1 Gammaproteobacteria bacterium
CGCTCAATGTCAAGGCACCGGCATTTCCGTGCTGCGCAACGATCTTGATGTGGACTTGGACAAAGCTGAAGTGCTTGGTTGCACCCAAGCGACTTTAATCTCTCATCGATTGCTCAATCCCGTGCACCAGCACACAACACCGAGGCTGAGGTTGGTACTTTTCCCGCAGTACAAAAAAAATGCCCAGTTTAGTCTTACACGGCTTTCTCCAGCGCAAGCCGGCTTGCGACTTATGGCATGTCTGGTAAACGCGCGTAATCTTCCCGATCACGGTTTCCGAGAAACCGCGCGAATATCGAGGATAGTGTCCTCCTATGCGGTTGAGTACGGTAGCTTTAAGCAGTTCGGCGATGAGATGGCTGAATTCCTTGATAGAGACCTGTTGTGACATTGGGGGATTTGCGTTTGAATGGATTCGCAGTCTGACGGGCACTAAGCATTAATAAGAAACTTACCGAAATCCTGGCCACGTTTTTCTATATAGGGAAGGTGCCGATCGCGCCCGGTACGTTTGGCACGCTTGCCGCCGTCCCCGTGGCCATAGTGTTGGGTCTGACGAACCCAATGTTCTTTGTTTTCGGTACCATCATAATGGGCATCATTGCGGTTGTTGTTTCGCATTTGTATGAAAGTCAGTTCGGGGTGCACGATAGCGGTGCCATCGTCATCGATGAGGTTGTAGGTTTTCTCGTCGCCGTCATTTGGCTACCACTCACGTGGAAAACTCTAGTCGCGGGATTCTTGATCTTCCGCTTGTTGGACATACTTAAGCCCTTCCCCATTAATGTTATTGACCGAAAGATAAAAGGGGGGGTTGGAGTTGTACTAGATGATGTCGCTGCGGGCGTTGTAACTAATGTGGTGCTTCAAGTCACTTATTATCACACAACATGGTTGACATGATTGCGATGCCGAGTGGGATTGTGCGGTGCTTTGTTGAATGGTGATGATGGATAATGATCGCACAGGGCTATGCACTGTTCCGCTGGTCGAGATCTCCTTGTGACGACTAAGCAAGTGAAAGTGACGTCTGGCACGTTTCGTCTCACGGTCGAATCCATGTTGTTACTGGTTGTTTTAATGGCAGCGATCCTGCTAACCATGAGGCCTTGGGGCGCCTATTTCTTCTCCGGACTGGCCGATCACTGGGACACGAAGCTAATGGGGCAATGGATGGCGTGGAGCGCGGACAAGATACTCCAGGGAAAGGTACTCCTGCCAGATTTCCATGCAAACTTCTTCTACCCGCATGCCTATACCTTGGCATTCGGCGACACCTTCTGGATCCCGTCGTTTGTCTACGCGGCTTTGTACTCGGTATCCCACAACATCTTTTTGAGTTTCAACGGCACCATGCTGTTCTTCTGGGCATTGTCCGGACTGACGATGTTCGCGCTGTTGCGCGAACTGTCTATGAGTCGCGTCGTTTGCTATGTAGGGGCGTTTGTCTTTTGTCTGATTCCGTTTCGCCTGTCCTACTACTATCTATTCACCGCCAGTTTGGTATTTGCCCTGCCGCTTCTTTTTCTTCTGCTCATCCGTTGGTTGCGACGGCCAACCATGACCAGGGCGTTGCTCCTGAGCGCAGGATTTTTGTTGTCGCTGACATCGAACTTGTACTACACAGTCATCGTATCCGTCCCTCTACTTTTAGTATTTTTGGCGTACGTAGTCGGGAATCGTAATCTCCTCAGACTCAGACAGTTCTATGTGTCGGGTGCCGTTATGTCGGCGTTGACGATGACCATCAGCGTCGTTTATTTATACCCTTATCTTCTACTTCGTACTGAGGGCGACTACTCGAGGACCACATGGGATCACCTTAGATACTATGTTGAGGCGTTCCACTATGTCAGCACAAAGTTCTCGGTGTTCGTCCGGGAAATGTTCAACCCTCCTTCCCGACCTGTGGAAACCGTCATGTTTCCAGGCACCGTCCTGGCTGGTTTGTCCGCGGTATATTTTAGTGCCAGCGTTGTTAGGGTGGCGAAACGTTGGCCGGTTATGGGATCGGTGAGAGGCTCTTTTCTTGTAGCTAAGTTTGCCCTCTGGACCTTGTTCTGGCTTTCGCTTTTGCTGAACTTCTACTTCTATGCAGAAAAATGGATTTCGACATTAAATAACTTGTTCTATGCGGTCAGTGTTGCCCTGGTGTTGCTCTATATGTTGTCAGTTTTTTGGCCGATAAGATCGTCGGAGCGACGGGTGATTATGTCCGGGATGGCAGCTGCGGCGGTTGTGAGTTTCTTCTTGAGTTTGGGCCCTATCATCACCATGATGGCTGGCCCCGATGCTAAGGTGGTTCAACTGTCGCTCGGACCTATGGCGATCCCGCTGGAGTCTATCCCGGTGTTCGGTTCCGTTCGAGCATTAGCGCGCTTCGGCGTCGTGGTCCATTTGTATCTGGTGGTAGCGAGTTGTTACGCGCTAGATGTATTGCTGAAAAAACACAGAATAGTGCTGTGGATATGTCTTATTGTTCCGCTCCTACTAGTCTATGAGGGGCGTGACGTGCAAAGTCGCTTTCGCCATAAGTTTATCGACTACACAAACATCGTAAATTCCGAAGTAATAGCAAAGACAAAGCAATTGCCGGAGCATAGTGTGCTATTCCAGTTGCCGGCCGGTGCAACAAAGCGCATCGACGCGACCATGGTGATGCAAACCATCGGAGATTTCCATTTGCTAGTGAACGGTCATTCTGGCTTTTGGCCCGCCTATTACTACGAGCTGTCTTCTTGGGGACGAGATTGGCGTTTGCAGGAGATAACCCGCTGGTTGCGAGAGATTTGGCCGCCCGTGTATCTAATTCTGGATCGACATTCCGTGAATTTCTTGTCGACGAGTTGGCACAGACCGTTTCCCCAAGAGGAATTAGAGCGCGACTGGCAGTTGCTGGAGCAGGATCAATACTACGGTTTGTATACTCTCAAATCGAGGACGTTTACTACTGCTCGTATCACCCAACGAGTGAGATCAGATATTCTAACAAAAAATCCATTACTGTCGTTCTCGGCAAGGACTACAGTAGCAGCGGATACTCTCCGGATCAGTTTCCGAGTACTAGTAAATGGTGTGACGGTGGGCGACTATGCAGTGGGCCCCAACTGGGACAACTACGCGATAGAACTACCCGCGGAATATCCCAGTAACCTGGCAGGTGACGAAGTAACACTTGAGTTGTTGCAAGACACAGGTTCCACCACAAATATAGGCACAGGGTCAGGCTGGGAGGTTAGAGACCTGGGGTTTATGCCAAATCGATAGCATGGAATATCTGGGTATTAGTAGGTGACGCATATTGCAAACTGACTCAAAAAAACACGTAGGCAACGCATTTAGCAAGGCGGGATTGTTTGTGTTGCTCGTGCTTGGAATTCCGCTTGTCTTGATGTTCGTGCGCGAGCTGGTGCGACATAACGTCTTTTTACAATTATTAGTCGGGTGGATTGCCATATTGTTGACACTCGCATATTTCGCAAAGCGCAGGCGCTTGCGCCGGCGAGTTTGGTTGATACTGTTGCTGATTGCGACAGCCTTTTATGGGGTTTTGGTTTTTGTTACTGACTTGCCGATTACAACCATCTCCATAGACCTTCAGTCTGTTCCACAATCAACAGAGTTCGTGTTAGCGCGTGAGGGCGATACTAAGAGTGAAAGGACGTTAGCTGAGTATCACGGAAGGAGCGCAAGTGAAGTACGTGTGAATTTCTTGCTCCGTAAAGCGATTGGTGGGACCAGGAGATCGTTTATTGTCCGTTTCGGAACAAGAGCCCATTCCTACAATATCATGCGATTGTCATACGGAACGGATTTGTTACTATGGACTATCCCCTTGGCAATATTTAAAGGCGAAGACTTGGTGGGCATAGCCATGGTGAATCCACAACATAATAGCCTAGCATCTTTGGATTCAATCGTGCAGTTGGTCGGCCGGCATCGCGGTCCAGTGCTGATAGTCCCATACGACGAGGCACTCGTACGATCAACCATGCCTGGTTCCCGAGTTTATCTGGTCAAATCTCTTTGGTTTCTAATATTCGTCGCAATATCAGCAGCAACAGCCTGTTTCCCCTTGGTTGCTCCGCGTATTGCCCCTATCGCAATGACCGTTCGAACCTACCTAGAGAGTTAGTCCACGCTCAGGTGTCTACCGAGAACTCATCTGTTGCTATGAATCTGGCTCCTTACGTGCAGATTGCACGTGTCGACCACTGGTTTAAGAATGTCTTCGTCTTACCGGGGGTCGTTTTCGCCATTTACGATTCACCGGCTATTGTAGGCTGGGAGCTGGCAATCCGTGTGGTGCTTGCCTTGCTTGCTATTGGGCTTGTCGCCTCGAGCAATTATGTAATCAATGAGATTCTTGACGCTCCAAATGATGCCCTACATCCGGTTAAAAAAAATCGACCTGTGCCATCTGGATTGATCGATAAACGCTTGGGCTATGTCGAGTGGCTTGGTCTCGCCGTACTGGGTTTTGCCATCTCGGCCAGCTTGGGCGGCCGTTTTGTCGCAGTCGCGGCTGTCCTATGGATCATGGGTTTTCTCTATAACGTGCCGCCCATAAGGCTTAAAGATAAACCTTATCTCGATGTGCTGAGTGAATCCGCCAACAACCCACTACGGCTTTTGGTTGGATGGTATGCGGCCGGCATGACTCAGATTCCCCCCGCTTCCTTGGTGGCGGCTTATTGGATGATTGGTGCCTTTTTTATGTCGGTAAAGCGTTTTGCAGAGTTCCGACGAATTGGAGACGTAAAGGTTGCGGCGCAATACCGTGCAAGCTTTGCCCATTACACCGAAGAGCGCTTATGGATTAGCGCTATCTACTACGCAGTCGCTTTCGGATTATTCTTCGGAATCTTCATAATGCGATATCGACTGGAGCTGCTTTTGTCCATACCATTTATCGCTGGTGTTATCGGGTACTACATCCATTTGGGATTTCTAACGGACAGTCCTGCACAGTACCCGGAGCACCTCTATAAACAAAAAGGATTTGTGCTGTTCATGACGCTCTGTGTCATTGTTATGTTGGTTTTGCTGTTTTTGGATGTGCCAGTTCTTCTCGAAATATTCGTGCCAACCATTAGGGTCCAGTGATCACAAATCTCGTTGGGCTGGTCCACGAACTGACCGGCTTTGATGGCGCATAGGGTTTCGGTAGGCTGGAGATATGTTCCGAAACCACCTAATAACAACTAGCTCAATAAAGAAATGGTAATCGAGCGTCTAACCGAATCTGCCCCTCGCGCTTCAGAGGTATGGCGAGATTTCGGTTGGCCATACTTTCTTAA
>JAOTYS010000342.1 GCA_029861795.1 Gammaproteobacteria bacterium
GCCTTGTTTCACGCATAGGTAAAGGATCCCTCCCGCCACCAGGGTGTTACTGAATTCCTTGAGAGTATTCGGTACATGCTGTCGCTCAAGATGATGCAATGAGGCGGCAGCCCAAATACCACCGACCACTTGTGAAATGGGTAGTGATCGCATGTCGGCTTGGACACGCAACGCAGGATACTCGGCGGCGCCTACCGTGAGCATGGAAAGAGAAAGATCTACACAAACGACCTCAAACCCAATCTTCTTCAGTTGCGCAGCCTCGATTCCAGGCCCACTACCGATATCAAGCACGATGGCGGGTGCTTTCAGCAGAGAAGAGAAAGTTTTAAAGTCCTTAAAGTAACCCGTCCGGTTTCTATGTCGGTCAAGATAATCGAGAGCGATCTGATCGTAGGAGGCGCGCGTTACCTTATCGGAGGGTTTTGAGTTCACCGCAGCCACCTCGGTTAACTTCCTGGACTGGTAGAAGATACATAGCTGAAGACTGATTGCGTTAAATACAGTGCATTTCTTCGGCACGAGTGCCAATCTGGGTGTGCCACAGACCCGCATAGACAGCTGCCATGGATTGGTTCGAACTCACTCATGCACGTGAAGACCTAGTCGCTTGGGTTTGCGTCGTCGGAATAAGACGCCGTCATGCGAGATATGTCCGCTAATGGGGATTCGTGTACCATATCATACCAAGCCAGCACGAGCATTAATCGAGAAATTCGAACCAAGTGAGGAGGAAAGCATGAGCAAGTATTCGACATCTATGTATTCGCGACGCTCTTTTTTACAAGTGACGGGTGCCGCTGCGGTTGCGGTCTCGTTTGGCGGGAGAGTGTCTGCAGCCAGCGATCAACTCAACGTCTATAACTGGGACACCTATATCGGCAACACCACGCTGGACACATTTACAGAGAAGACCGGAGTCAAAGTGCAGTACGATCTCTACGCGAATCTGGAGGAGATGTTCGCCAAGTTTCAAGCGGGTAATCCGGGGTATGACGTCATATTTCCCAGCGACTACATGATCGAAACCATGATCGCAGCGGATATGCTGGAGGAGTTGGATCGTTCGTTACTGCCAAACTTTAAGCATATCGATGCCAATTTTCTTGACCCCGCGTTTGATCCAGGCTGTAAATACAACATCCCCTATTTCTGGGGCAGCTGCGGTATTGGTTACCGTAAATCAAAAGTAGGTAAGGTAGATAGCTGGAAGGTCCTGTTGGAAAGTGAGGAATTCGCGGGACGCATGGCACTTCTGGCCGATCAACGTTTTGTCATGGGAGTGGCGCTGCTATATCTGGGCTACTCGGCTAACACCACCAACCCTGACGAAATCAACGCTGCGCGCGATTTATTGATCAAGGCGAAGAAGAACCTGAAGGGTTTCGTACCGGATTCGGGGCAGGACATGCTGATCTCTGGGGACATCGATGTGGTCATGGAGTGGAACGGCGACGTGTTGAAGGTCATGGAAGAAGACGATGATCTGACTTATGTGATTCCCAAGGAGGGCACGGTGATCTGGGTGGACGGCGTTTGCATCCCCAAGGGTGGTCCCAATATCGAGAATGCCTACAAGTTCCTCAACCACCTGCATGAGCCGCAGGTTAACGCTGAAGTGGCCAACACGGTTCATTACGCCACCTCCAACAAATCGGCGCACGAGTTCGTCAGCAAAGACGACTTAAACAATCCTGCAATCTATGCACCGGACGACGTTGTGGCGCGAAGCCAAGCCCTGTCGGACGTAGGCGATGCGTTGCCGCTCTACGATGCAGCTTGGACCGCAATTCAGGCCGCTTGAAGTCATATAGGACTGAGTCGGGGCGACGACCGTGACAGGTCGTCGCCCTGTTTTTATTGGGGCATAGAGCATGGACTCTTGGCGACGTAACAAGCTCGCCTTCGCCATTTTGGCCCTGCCACCCACCGCATGGCTGGTGATCTTCTTTACCGTGCCGTTGGCCATTATGTGGGTGTATTCCTTCGCTGAGCGTGGTCCACAGGGCCAAATTCACTTGGCGGTCAGTTTCGCAAACTATGTGCGTGCCGTAGAGTGGATTCATCTTGGCATCATTTGGAAATCAATCTGGATTGCGGCCGTCACCACACTGATCACCTTCGTGGTGGGGTTTCCACTGGCCATGGGGATCGCCTTTGCACCACAACGTTGGAAGAACCCTCTACTTCTGCTGGTGATCCTGCCTTTCTGGACCAATCTTCTAATCCGGACCTATGCGTGGATAGCGGTGCTGCGCACTCGTGGTTTCCTCAATTTTGGCCTGGAATGGGTACACGAGAAAACCTCAGCCTTGTTAGCGTTGATCGGCCTTCCCAGTGTGATGGGCCAATTCCAACCGTTGGAGCTGCTGTATAACCAGAAGGCGGTCGTGATCGGTCTGGTGTACGTTTATCTCCCCTTCCTGGTGCTGCCGATCTACACGACACTTGAGAAACTCGACAAATCATACCTCGAGGCCAGCCTTGATCTTGGTGCAGGGCAGTGGCGCACGCTGCGCTCGATCACCATGCCACTTGCAATGACGGGGGTCATCTCGGGTTGTATGCTGTGTTTTATTCTTTCAATGGGAACCTTTCTCACACCGGAACTTCTAGGCGGCACCGACAGCGAGATGATTGGCAACTTGATTGCCCGCCAGTTCACCTCATCACGAGACAGGCCTTTCGGATCCGCGTTGTCTTTTTTGTTGCTATACACAACATTTCTCATTCTTTGGGTGCGCGCCAGTCTGGCGGGACGTAAGGGAGGACCAATCTAATGAGTCTCGCACTAGCGAGATTTCAACGCAGGCAACGTGCCAACCCATTGGACTATGGTCGCAAGACGTGGATGCGACTGACCATGGGAGTCGGCTTTTTCTTTCTCTATTTTCCTATAGTGTCGCTTATCGCTTTTTCCTTCAACGACAGCAAGCGCAACATCACATGGCAGGGGTTTACGCTTCGTTACTATGAAAAGGCCTACGAAAATAGCCAACTTCACGATGCTTTTCTGAACTCACTGATCGTGGCCGGGATCTCCACCGCCGTCTCGACGATCTTGGGCACGATGTTGGGTCTTGCGCTGTACCGCTTTCGCTTTCCCTTACAAGGGCCGTACGAGGGTATGGTTCACCTGCCCATCGTCATTCCGGAGATCTGCATGGCGGTGGCAATGGTGTCCTTTTTTGCGGCGGTGGATATGCCGCTAGGGCTCACGACTATCACCGTCAGCCATATCGCCTTTTCTATTCCGTTCGTTGCAGTGGTGATCCGGGCGCGCATGTCTGGTTTCGACGCGTCATTAGAAGAAGTCTCCTACGATCTTGGGGCCAGTCAGTGGCAAACGTTCTGGCATATAACGTTCGCCTATATGAAGCCCGGGATTATGGCGGGTGCCCTGCTCGCGTTTACCCTATCACTTGATGATTTCGTCATCACTTTCTTCACGTCTGGACCAGGTTCCACCACCTTCCCGATCAAGATCTATTCAATGGTACGCTTCTCGGTTACCCCGGAAGTCAATGCCGCATCGACAGTTCTGATTGTTCTGACTCTGGCCCTCACGGTAACCGCGTTGCTCATCCAATCTCGTACACAAGGCAAATGAATATGCGTGACGGCGCGCCCATAATTTCGATTCGCAATGTAACCAAACGCTTCGGCTCGTCAGTTTTGGCCGTTGACGATGCTTCCTTGGATATCCACAGAGGCGAGTTCTTCGCGCTTTTGGGTCCGTCTGGCTGCGGCAAAACTACACTCTTGCGCATGATTGCCGGTTTTGAGAGACCCACGGAGGGTGAGATTTGGATCGACGGTGAGGATATGGGCGACGTCGAACCAAATAAACGGCCCATTAACATGGTGTTTCAGACCTATGCCGTATTTCCTCACATGACAGTTGCCGAGAACATTGCCTACGGGCTTAAGGTCGCGGGCACACCCAAAGCCGAAATCGACGAGCGTGTCAACGAGGCGATCGCGCTTGTGCGCTTACAGGGTCTGGAAACACGTAAGCCTGACAAACTTTCTGGCGGTCAGCGGCAGCGGGTCGCTCTGGCTCGAGCGTTGATCAAGAAACCCAAGGTGTTGCTCTTGGATGAACCGCTCTCTGCACTCGATGCTAAGCTACGGGTGGCCATGCAATTGGAACTGGTGCGACTACAGGAAAGCGTCGGTATCACCTTTATCATCGTGACCCATGACCAGCACGAGGCACTTTCAATGGCCAACCGCATAGCCGTCATGGGCGACGGTAAGGTATTGCAGGTGGCAGCGCCGATGGAGCTCTATGAGTATCCGAGTTCAACTTTTGTCGCTGACTTTATAGGTCAAGTGAATCTTTTTGAGGTGACCGGCCAAGCCGCGGCCCAAGGCGGCGGTGTCACCGTTGAGGTTCCTGATTTAGGCAACATCACACTCCACTCGGCAGACCCGTCTAAATCTATTAAGAGCCTCGCATTAAGACCTGAGAAAGTCAGTGTTAGCAGTGGGCAACCTGCGGACCGATCCATCGTGAGCGTGTGCGCGACACTACACGATCTCTCTTATAACGGCGATCAGAGCCACCTGTTCTTAGAAACCAGTGGGGGATACACCATCGAGGCCCGCGTGCAAAATCGCGATCGAAGCAACAAACCTTTCGCCAGACGAGGAGCGCAGCTTTGGCTCTCTTGGCGTGCAGACGATATACAGCCTTTAGAAGAGTGATTGAAACGAAATAGAAATTATCTTCAGTGGAGCTGAAATCTAGCGGTCTCTGGACGCCAACATCCCAAGGGCCGAAACTATGTTTGTGGTCAATTGCCACGTCGGTGTGCCATTCCTCTGCGGAAGATTCAAACTCCGTTTGATCTTCGTCGACGTGCGGAATTATTCTGAGTCATCCATCTATACGCGGGAAGGTCCGCTTACGAAATCCTTAAGATCGAACTTCAATGAATTAGGTGACAAGCTGCTTCACAAAGTTTATATCACTGCAGACTCGGTATAAGGGAGGAAAGAGATGATATTGGGTTTTATTGGGACCGGCGCAATAACTGAGGCCATGGTGACAGGTCTCTGTGATATCGGAGGATTTGAGGAGCGCGTCTTATTGACAGAGCGTACTAAAGAACGCTCATCCAGGCTTGCACGCGCTTTTTCTAATGTTGAAGTCTTCAATGACAATCAGACTATTGTTGAACAAGGCGAGTGCGTGGTATTGGCGGTCATGCCCGAGCAGCTCAGTGATGTGTTGTCGACACTGCGCTTCCGTAATGATCATCGTGTCATCAGTGTGGTTGCGG
>JAOTYS010000033.1 GCA_029861795.1 Gammaproteobacteria bacterium
CGTCCGCCACTGCACGCAATGCCCGGCCGATTCGTGTAGTTTGGAATAACACCGCCAGCACTGCCACGAGAACCGCCGCGGTCACCGTTGCCACGATGTCAAACTGGTTCAACAGGATCCCGCCAAGTATGAAGGAGTCGTCTGGAATGCCGATATCCATGAGCTTGACGTCACTACCCCACAAAATGTCGCCGGCACCCTCTAGGATAAAGGCGAGCCCAATGGTGGACATGAACAAAATGATGGGCTCCTGGTTGACCAGATGACGCAACACCAAGCGCTCTACTAGGAAGGCGACACCGACCATGACCGCCGCAGTGGCGATAATAGCCAGCACGATCAACACTAGCGGTAACTGTTCTTCCGGATAGTTACCCAGAAATTCCATGACGCCGACCAGTGTCAGCGCCGCAAACAGCGCCAGCACCCCCTGGGCGAAGTTGAACACGCCAGAGGCCTTGAAGATCAGCACGAAACCTAACGCCACCAAGGAATACATCACACCGGCCATCAATCCACCAATCACCACCTCGGCGAAAAATACTAGATCACCCGCAATATCGCGTACCGGCCCAAGGGTGATTGAATACAGAAAGTCCATGTGATCAAAGAAGCTCCACGGCCGACCTTATTCACTTTCTCCCAGATAAGCGCGGATAACGACTGGATCGTTTTGAACCCTATTGGGTGGCCCTTCGGAGATCTTTTGGCCGTGGTCGAGAACCACTACATAATTCGAGATATCCATGACCACGCCCATGTCATGTTCAATCAAAATTATGGTGGTGCCCCATTCTTCATTGACGTCGAGTACAAATCGAGCCATATCCTCTTTTTCTTCTAGGTTCATGCCCGCCATAGGCTCATCCAGCAACAAGACCTTGGGCTCCATGGCAAGCGCCCTCCCCAGTTCCACTCGCTTTTGCAGACCATAAGGCAGGCGGCCAACCGGGGTCTTGCGGATCGATTGAATCTCTAAGAAGTCGATAATGTGCTCCACATATTCCCGGTGTTTGAGCTCTTCGGTTTTCGCCGGACCCAGATAAATCGCATCAGTTAGAACATTGCCTTTCATCTTCAGTAATCGCCCAGACATGATGTTGTCCAGAGTCGACATTCCCTTGAACAACGCAATGTTCTGAAAGGTGCGCGCAAAACCGAGTCGTGCGACCGCCGACGGACTAAGATGGGTGCGATCCAGACCCTCAAAGAGGATTGAGCCACTCGATGGCTTGTAAAACCCACTGATGACATTCAGCATCGAGGTCTTGCCGGCGCCGTTAGGCCCAATCATCGAGAAGATCTCGGTGGGACGCACCTCAAAACCGACGCCTTGCAGAGCCTTAACACCACCGAAGCTGAGATTAATATCACTCACAGACAATATCGGTCGTGTGGCGTCACTAGTCGATGCTTGGCCAGCGATATCTAGGCGGGTCCCCACGATCCTAGTTCGTGGTGTTAGCTCGCCTTCGCCAGGGGCTCAAGATATTCGAGGCCACGTATCTCCACCTGTGCCTTGATCGAACCCTTGCGACCATCTTCGAAGGTGACCTCCGTTTCAATATCACATCGGTCTTGATCGGAATACAACGCACTAATCAAGCGTTGGTATTTATCAGCAACGATTCGGCGACGGACCTTGCGCGTTCTAGTAAGCTCACCGTCGTCCGCGTCTAGCTCCTTATGCAGAATCAGGAATCGTCTGATTTGTGAGGCAGCAAGCTTTGTGTCGCTTGAAAGATCGCGGTTGACTTTCTCAACATATCCCTGCACTAGGTCATACACTTCCTTATGAGATGCTAGTTCTTGATAGCTCGCATAGGCTATATTGCGTCGCTCGGCCCAGTTGCCCACTGCCTCCAAATCGATGTTGATGAAGGCAGCCACGTAGTCGCGTTGATTACCAAACACCACGGCTTCTCTAATCTGAGGAAAGAACTTAAGCTTGTTCTCAATATACTTGGGCGCGAATATAGAGCCATCGTTGAGCTTGCCTACGTCCTTGGAGCGATCAATGATCTTTAAATGTCCATCCGTATCGAAAAACCCGGCATCACCTGTGTGTACCCAACCATCGGCAGTCTTGGTATCGGAGGTGGCTTCCGGATTTTTGTAATAGCTATGAAATACACCGGGACTGCGATAAACCACCTCACCATCATCGGAAATCTTGACTTCTACGCCAGGTGCTGGCGTACCGACTGTGTCCGCCTTGACCTCACCGTCCGGCTGTATGGTGATGAATACAGCGGCCTCGGTCTGTCCATATAACTGTTTTATGTTGATACCTAGGGACCGGTAAAAGTCAAAGATTTCCGGACCAATTGCCTCACCCGCGGTATATCCCAATCGAATGCGACTAAAGCCCATGGTGTTTTTTAGCGGACCGTAGACCAACACCTTGCCCAACGCATATAGCAACCGGTCGGATAGGGGTACGGATCGACCATCCAGAATTTTGTTTCCTGCCCTGCGGGCAACGTCCATAAGAAAGTGAAACATCTTGCGCTTCAACCAACCCGCGTCCTCCATACGAATCATCACGGTGGTCAAGATATTCTCGAAGATCGCAGGCGGCGCAAAAAAATAGGTCGGCCCAATTTCCCTCAGGTCATGCATCACCGTCGCCGCGCTTTCCGGGCAACTCACACAGAAACCGGCCACATACGACTGGCCAAACGAGAATATGTGGTCACCGACCCATGCCATCGGTAGATAAGCAAGCACTTCCTCGTCTTGACGCAGGCCTTCGCGTTCAATGCTATTGCGTGCCGTAATGAGGATATTGTCATGGGTCAACATCACCCCCTTGGGTTTGCCAGTGGTACCAGAGGTATACAAAATTATCGCAATGTCGTCACCCTTGCCTTTATTAACCTCTTCAATAAAAAAATCGGCATGCTCGCGCTCGAACTCACGTCCCTTGTTCTGTACATCCTCAAAATCATATAAGTGAGTTTGATCGTAGCGACGCAGCCCGCGTGAATCACAGAAAATAATCTCTTGCAGCAACGGACAGCGGTCTTTGATCTCTAATATCTTGTCGACCTGCTCTTGATCCTCTGCCAGCACAAACCGTGCCTCCGCGTGTTCCAGCACATAATGCATCTCTTCCGCCACTGAATCCTGGTACGCGGGTACTGGGATTCCACCTATCGCCTGGGCCGCGGCCATACCCCAATACAATCGTGGTCGGTTGTCCCCAATGATCGCGAGTTTGTCGCCGCGCTTAAATCCGCGCGCCACCAACCCGCAAGCAAGTGCCCGCACTTCCTTTTCCACATCACTCCAGGTCCAGGTCTGCCAAACCCCGAAGTTCTTCTCGCGGATAGCCGGCTTATCGGCAAAGCGCTGGGCACGATCCAATAACAATTTAGGAAAAGTGTTCAAATCTGACATTTGAGACCGACCTGATATCAACATTCGCGGTTATTCGTATCCCGGTGCACCGTGCACCATCGATAACCCAGATCCACCGACTGTGTTGCCAATGCGCCGGGTCGGTTACGGTACAGTCAGTATCGGCAAGTTTCAAGCGACCCGAAGAACTTGCGGCCACGACTTAGACTGATTCCACCGAGATTTGACGGAGGTGGCCGGGCACCGCTATAGAGTCGAGGTAGCGCAGTTGCAGGCCATCCTACGGATCCGACGGATCCATTGTCTTGCGCTGCTTGACATAGATCACGGATTAACTCTAATAAAGACAACAGATTGTGACTCTAGCGGCGCACCGGAGTACTGTATTCCCTAACTTGACCAGGATCGAAATCGAGTGTCTCAGCAAAAGTCTTCTGCAACGTTTCAGATACAACACACTCAATTCTTGAATCCATCCGGCGAAGCCATTGCAGGCCCGCTGCCGAGCTGGGCTAAAGATGGCGAAGTCCTCATCCCGTTGTATCGAAATATGGTGCAAACGCGTACGTTTGATGCCAAGGCGATTAACTTGCAACGTACCGGCAAGCTAGGCACCTATGCTTCACCATTGGGCCAAGAGGCAATTGGCGTTGGCGTAGCCAGTGCCATGATTGATGAAGACGTGATGTTGCCCACTTATCGCGAATACAGTGCGCAGTTGTGGCGCGGGGTCACCATGACGGAACTCCTGTTGTATTGGGGTGGTGATGAGCGCGGCAGCGATTTCGCTGTACCGCGGCAAGATTTCCCTATGTGCGTACCCATCGCAACCCACACTAGTCACGCCGTGGGTGTCGCCTATGCGATGAAGTTGCGCAAACAAAAGCGCATCGCTGTGTGCTTCTTGGGCGACGGTGCAACCTCCAAAGGCGATTTCTATGAGTCCATCAACGCGGCTGGTGTGTGGCAGTTACCCATATTGTTCGTCGTCGCCAACAATCAATGGGCAATCTCCGTTCCTCGCAGCCGTCAGACCGCGGCCCAGACCCTGGCTCAGAAAGGCATTGCCGCGGGAATAAAATGCGAACAAGTCGATGGCAACGACATCATCGCGGTGCGTCATGTAGCACAACAAGCTATCAATGATGCGCGTGGCGGTGGTGGACCCCATCTAATCGAGGCGTTAACGTATCGCTTGAGCGATCACACAACGGCTGACGATGCGAGTCGTTACCGCGATAAACAAGAAGTAGAAGCCCAATGGCAGTACGATCCCGTCCCACGGTTGCGCAATTACTTGATCGGTCTCGAGGCATGGTCTGATGAGCAAGAACAAAGCTTGCTTGCGGAATGCTCTGCTTCAGTAGATGCCGCCGTTCGGGAATACAGCGACACCGCGGCCGTGGCCCCTCAAGCCATGTTTGATCACCTGTATGAAGAACTACCTGATGTCATGGCCTGGCAACGGCAGCTCGCAGCCGCCTCGGGTGGTGCGGATGAGTGAGATCACATTAGTCGAAGCCATTAACATGGCGCTGGCCTATGAGATGCAGGCGGATGACAACGTGATCGTGCTCGGCGAAGACGTTGGAATAAACGGAGGCGTGTTTCGCGCGACCGCTGGTTTGTTACAACGATTTGGCGAGGAGCGCGTCATCGATACGCCGTTGGCAGAGGCATTGATCAGCGGCATGGCCATCGGAATGGCGGCGCAAGGACTGAGGCCGGTGGCCGAAATTCAGTTCATGGGGTTTATCTACCCCACATTGGATCAGTTGGTTAGTCACGCGTCGCGGTTGCGCAACCGCACCCGCGGGCGCCTGACCTGCCCGATGGTGCTACGGGCGCCGTTTGGCGGAGGTATTCGCGCACCGGAGCATCATTCCGAGAGTACCGAAGCGATGTTTGCCCATATTCCCGGATTGCGCGTGGTGATCCCCTCCTCCCCTACGAGAGCTTATGGCCTGATACTCGCCGCCATCCGCAATTCCGATCCAGTGGTGTTTCTAGAACCCAAACGCATTTATCGATTAATAAAACAAGAGGTGACTGATAACGGCGAAGCCTTGCCGCTAGATGTTTGTTTTGTGCTGCGGCCAGGGACAGATATAACGCTGGTGAGCTGGGGCGCAATGATCCATGAAACCGTGAAGGCGGCTGATACTCTGGATGAACAAGGGGTAAGCGCCGAGGTGATCGACGTCGCCACGCTCAAACCGTTGGAGATGGGCACAATCCTAGAGTCAGTGCAACGCACTGGACGTTGTGTCATCGTGCATGAAGCTGCGCTCAGTGGCGGATGGGGGGCTGAGATCGCAGCCCAGTTGTCGGAGCATGCGCTGCTCCACTTGCTGGCGCCGGTCCAGCGTGTCACCGGCTACGACACCGTAATGCCCTTCCTAAAGCTAGAAGGTTACTATATGCCATCCGTCGAGCGTATCGTAAACACCGTTCATACCGCCCTAAAATTTTCATGAAAACTTTTCTGCTACCAGATTTGGGTGAAGGTCTGACAGAGGCTGAAATTGTCGAATGGCATGTCAAAGTCGGCGACGAAATCAAGACCGATGCACCGCTGGTGTCTGTTGAGACAGACAAGGCCATAGTAGAAGTTCCATCGCCCCGCAGTGGGCGTATCGCGAAGCTGCACGCACAAGTCGGCGATGTCGTGGAGACGGGACGCCCTCTGATGCAATTCGCGGATGGTGTGGACGAGCGCGCAGATACCGGGACGGTAGTGGGCGAGGTCAAGGCTGGAGAAGAAAAAGTCGAAGAAAAGGCAGTCTCCACAGCCAAGGCCGGGTCGGCAACGGCGGGCGTCAAAGCCACCCCCGCCGTGCGCGCGCTTGCACGCCGGATGAATGTGGACCTCTCTTTTGTGAAGCCAAGTGGTCCCGACGGGCTGGTTACCGCCGCGGACGTCGAGCGCGTGGCGAAACGTTTTGCTGAACTGGGACCACCGGAACCGTTGCGCGGCGCAAGGCGAGCCATGGCGCATCATATGACTCAAGCGCACTCCGAGGTCGTCCCCGCTACTGTTGTAGCCGATGCTGATATCCATCAATGGATGGAGGACGGAGCCGACATCACAGTACGCCTGGTGCACGCCATTGTCGCAGGCTGCACCCAAGAGCCCGCTCTCAACACGTGGTTTGACGGTCATGCGTTGGCACGTCGAGTGCTGCAGAAGATCGATGTCGGGATTGCTGTGGATACTAAAGACGGCTTATTTGTACCGGTGCTGCGAGATGTAGCAAATCGCAGTAACAATGATCTGCGCGAAGGACTCGATAGACTAAGAGCTGATGTCAAAGCCCGACGCGTGCCGCCGGAAGAGCTCCGTGGTTCCACCATCACACTCTCAAATTTTGGGATGATCGCCGGTCGATATGCGGCACCGGTGGTGGTGCCACCCGCAGTCGCGATTTTAGGTGCCGGACAAATTCGTGACGAAGTGGTCGCCGTGGACGGTGCACCGACCGTGCACCGAATCCTGCCTCTTTCTTTGACCTTTGATCATCGCGCCGTCACAGGTGGTGAAGCCGCACGATTCCTCGCAGCCGTCATCAATAGCCTGGAATCCGCTGTCGCAGAGTAAGTTCGCAGCACTCTAGGCACAGCTCAAGCGATAGCAGTCAAACCGCAGCCTTAATGCGTTCGCACACCTGTTTTATCTGCTCCATATCGCCAGGGCGAGGACCCCAGTTGAGCTTTAAGTCGTCGTCATTGTCCCGTGGCAAGACGTGCATATGGAAATGAAACACAGACTGCGCCGCACCTTTTCCGTTTGCTTGAACCAAGTTGATGCCATCGGGATCAAGTGTATGTTTGATCGCTCGCGCCACCTGTTTCGCGGTTTTGGTAACCGCGCCGATGAGAGAATCCGGAATGGCGTAAACGTCTTCCCAATGCTCCTTCGATATGGCAAGGGCATGACCCGGATTCGCTGGATTCACATCCATAAAAGCTAAAGTGAATTCGTCTTCAAGCAACTTAAAACATGGAATTTCACCGCCGACTATCTTACAAAAGATGCAGCTGGGATCAGTCCTCATCGATATAGCCTCCGGTTTCAAAGTGAAGGCAAAACCTACCTAACACAACACCGCCTATGCCTCACCGCGCGCAGGGTAATCGTTCTTAACGATAAAACCGATGGCACCGACTAAGTCTTTGAAATGAGGGCGCGCGAACGGCATGGTATTAACAGAGCTAGCATACAATGTCTGATCTGGTTTCACCAAGAACAGGCCGGGCTCACTAAACTGCTGCGGCTCTTCGATCCCACTCGATGTTGCGCCCTTGCCGTTGGAAATATAAAGTCCCCACTCTCGCGCTGCTTCAATGCCCATGCCATAGCCAACAGATACTCTATCCAGACCCCATTCTTGTTTTGCCCTTCCAGCTCTAGATTGATCATCGGTACTCACCGCAAGCACATCCACCCCGAGATCTGAAAGCTCTTGGATATGGCGATTGAGATCACTGAGGTAAGGTTTACATATCGGACAGTGTAATCCTCGATAAGCGACAATCATTGTAAGATTTGTCGGTTTGCGATCAGACAATTTCCAGGATGACCCCGCAACAGTCTGCACCTCCAGGTCCGGCACCTTTTGTCTTGGCTTAAGTGATGACATTGTTTATGAACCTCGCTTCTGCGTGTTACCAATCCGTATATGACAAGCCAGCCGTGATCCGACGTACTGCGTCCCGATAGCTCATCTTAAAATCGGGAAACAATTGTGGATGCAAGCAAGCCGCAAGAATCTCTAGCGAATCGACGATGCGTGGACCCGGGCGATTAAAGTACGCATTACCATCGACGGCATAAACCCTATCATGACGCGCTGCTGGCCACAGGTCCAACGGCAAAACCCTAGATAGTATATGCGCCTCGCCCAGGGTCTGGGCCAGCTTGAATCCGCATGGCTTTAACATGACTACGTCCGGCCTTAGCTGCGCGAGTTGATCTCGCGATAGTATACCGGCCTTGACTGCGGTGGTGCTTGCCAACGGCCTACCGCCACCGATCTCCACTAGCTCTGCGGTCCATAAACCCCCGATCATCACTGGCTCCAACCACTCCACCATCAATACTTGGGGACGAGACGTTACCCCCTCGGCGCGCTTGCGGACCGCTGCTACACGTTGATTGAGGTGCTGTAACAGCGCTTCGGTGCCACCTTCGCAGCCTAACGCACGACCGGTCTGTCGAATATCTGACCATATATCGCTAAGTCGTTCGGGATGCAGCCGAACGATTTCAACGTTAGAGTGGACAGTTTCCCGCACAACAGTGCATACATCCTCGAACGATACGGCACAAACATCGCACAAATCCTGGGTCACAATCAGATCGGGATTAAGTCCTGACAACTGTGCCGCATCGATTTCGTACACTGACAATGCATGTTCTACTGCTGCACGAACGTTTCTGTCAATATCGACGCTGGACCGGAGGGGAGACAGACGAGTCCGAGTGAGAATCGGTAGCTCGTCCACACCGTCCGGGAAATCACATTCATGTGAGCGGCCAACCAGCATATGACGTGCACCCAGTGCACAGACAATCTCTGTGGCAGAAGGCAGCAATGAGACGATACGCTGAGGCATCTTGCTTGTAACTCGGTCACTGCGGATAGATTGTGTGTCTGGCAGTGTGCTTATATAGTGAATTAAGTCTTGTTACAACGGCCGAACCTAAGCAACTGAGACTGGACGATATAACCTCACGGCAATTAGCGAATGCGTGTAATCTCCCTTACCTGCTCCAATACCGAGATCGTTTGCGCCCTAGGATGCGCTGATTTATTGGTCGGTGTGGACAATCATTCTGACTATCCTGCAGAAGTGGTTGCCAAATTGCCAAGAGTCGGGCCGGATTTGGGTGTGGAGATCGACAAAGTCATTGCGCTCAGGCCCGATCTTGTGCTGGCATCGTTGACCGTACCCGGCCACGAGAAGGTAGTAAACGCTCTGCAACAGGCCGGATTGAATTACATCGCTCCCGAGCCGGTATCACTGGAGGATGTCTATCAAGATATTGTGACGATTGGAGGTAGGCTAGAGGTGGAACCGCGTGGGCATGAACTTGTAGCACAGATGAAAAAACTCATTACTCTATGCGCCGTTGACAAGTTCAAAAACCGCCCATCCATCATGGTACAGTGGTGGCCCAAACCGGTGATCGCACCAGGTCGACATAGCTGGGTTCACGATCTCATATTGGCGGCGGGCGGGATAAACCCGATGGCGCAGCGAGATGTCAAGAGCACCCCATTGGAGGACCATGAAGTTCGGTCCATCGACCCCGACGCCATGGTGATTTCTTGGTGCGGGGTGCGCACCGAGAAATACCGCCCGGAAGTGGTGTATCGCAATGAGAGTTGGAAAACGGCGAAATTCATAGTCAACGGACACGTCCACTGCATCCCCGAGGCCTTGCTAGGTCGGCCCTCGCCTCGATTGGTAGAGGGGTATCACGCCCTAAAGGACCTGGTACGGCGTTTGCGGGACTAGTCTATGGCCCTGGACCCAGTAAACTCAACGCCGCAAGTAGCTGTGCCCCTACATTTGTAGTGGCGGAAATCTGTGCCACAATTGTTTAGGGCATACGGTTTTGAGCTGGGGGAGCCCCTCAAAGGCCAGCCGAGCGCAAATCGACGCCCAGTGCAATCCGCACAGATGACCTTCTACGGAAACGTATGCGCATCAAAGATTACGGATGAATAAGAAAAGCAGGGACAAATTATTCGCTATCGGCGATATCCATGGCTGTGCAACCGAGCTTGAAATGTTGCTTGAGAAGCTGCCGCTAGATGCGGATTCCACGGTGGTCTTCGTAGGGGATTTTATAGACCGAGGCGCCCAGTCTAAACGAGTAATAGAAATCGTACTCGACCTTAAGCAGAGCACAAACGTCGTGGCGCTCATGGGAAACCACGAACAGATGCTACTCTCCTTTCTGGACGAACCTGAATCTGCCCTCGCTGGTATGTTCATATACAATGGTGGTGGCGCCACCCTCGCGAGTTATAGCGATGCTCCCGGCGAATATTCCATTCCCGACAAACATATCAACTTCCTGCGGTCGCTACAGCTATATCACCAACTCCAAGATTACGTCTTTGTTCATGCCGGCCTACCCGATATCGACATAGCGAAACTGGATATTAAGAAGTTCATGATGCAGATGCTGTGGATCCGAGGACCATTCTTGAAGAGTGAATTTGACTGGAAATCGAGAGTGATTCACGGCCACACACCAGTAACCGAAGTGGAGTTTCGTGCCAACAGGATCAACCTGGATACCGGTTGTGCCTTCAACGGCAACCTGTCCGCAGTGGGGTTGCCAAGCGGGGAAATCTATTCTGTTCCGAAACAGGAAGAAATGGATCTGGTATTCCTAAGAGACGTCAACACGAAACGAGTTGCGACACGATTTAAAGGGACCATTCCAGTCACTATTCAGTACGAAGACCAGCCGTTGGATTTTGTAACCGTGAACTATAGTGAGTTTGGCATCTATATAAGAGGATCCCATAATCCAGGAAAACATGTCTTCGCGGTCAACGATCTGGTGAAAGGAGAAATCGGACTGCCTCCGGACAATTCGGCGGAGTTTGAAGGCAGTATAGTACGTGTGGATTACATGCAGAAACGAATATTCTACGCGATAAGAATGTTACGACCCATCATTGTTCAAGTCTAGTTCACCCCACCAGTCTCGTCTGCTTAGTCTAGGCATTCTTACATATTACGGCGATAACGGCCACCGACTTCAAACAACGCCTGAGTAATCTGTCCAAGCGAACAACAGTGCACCGCGTCCATTAACGCGGCAAAGACATTTTCGTTGTTGATTGCTGCTTGCTGCAGTTTGTGCAACGCCGCTTCAGTCTGTCCGCGATATCGATTGTTAAACTCATTCACTCGATGTAGCTGGCTTTGTTTCTCTCCCGCGGACGAACGCGCAAGCTCCATGGTAACGTCTTCCGTTGGATTAGGATTTTCGAAGGTATTGACACCGATAATCGGGAGGCTGCCATCGTGTTTGCGACGTTCGTAGTAAAGTGATTCTTCCTGAATCTTGGCGCGTTGATAGCCAGTCTCCATTGCCCCGAGCACCCCTCCGCGCTCGGCGATGCACTCGAACTCCTGCAGCACTGCCTCCTCCACCAAATCCGTCAACTCATCGATCACGAATGCTCCCTGATTGGAATTTTCGCATTTCGCAAGCCCCCACTCGCGATTAATAATAAGTTGGATGGCTACAGCGCGGCGCACAGATTCCTCCGTTGGGGTGGTGATCGCCTCATCATGGGCGTTCGTATGCAAGCTATTGCAGTTATCGTAGATTGCAACAAGCGCCTGCAACGTAGTGCGAATGTCATTGAAATCGATCTCTTGAGCGTGCAACGATCGACCTGATGTCTGAATATGGTACTTAAGTTTCTGACTACGCTTGTCGGCCCCGTACTTGAATTTCATCGCGGTCGCCCAAATACGTCGGGCTACTCGACCAATCACCGTATACTCTGGATCCATCCCGTTTGAGAAGAAGAAGGACAGATTTGGAGCGAAATCGTTTACATCCATGCCCCGCGCAAGGTATGCCTCTACATAAGTGAAACCGTTTGCCAGCGTGAGCGCCAGCTGCGTGATCGGGTTCGCCCCCGCCTCGGCGATGTGATACCCAGAGATGGAGACCGAGTAAAAATTACGCACGTTATGTTGGACAAAATACTCCTGAATATCACCCATCACCTTTAGGCTGAACTCCGTGGAAAAAATGCAAGTATTCTGCCCCTGATCCTCCTTTAGAATATCTGCTTGTACCGTGCCGCGAACGTTCTCCAAACTCCAAGACGTTATCTTCGCCAAATCTTGTTCAGTTGGTGCACGCCCATTATCCCGTTCGAACTTGGCGAGTTGTTGATCAATGGCCGTATTTAAAAACATCGCAAGGATAGTCGGTGCCGGGCCATTGATCGTCATAGATACCGAAGTAGATGGATCACACAGGTCAAATCCGTCATATAAGACCTTCATATCATCCAACGTGGCGATGGAGACTCCAGAATTGCCCACCTTGCCGTATATATCTGGCCGCTCGTCAGGATCGCTACCGTATAAAGTGACCGAATCGAATGCCGTAGACAGCCGCTTAGCCTGGGAATGCTCAGACAGATACTTGAAACGACGATTAGTTCTGAAAGGATCTCCCTCGCCGGCAAACATACGCGTAGGATCTTCACTCTGACGCTTGAATGGAAACACGCCGGCTGTATATGGAAACGTCCCAGGCAGGTTTTCCAGCAATAACCATCTCAGCAGTTCGCCGTGATCCTCATACCTTGGCAGCGCCACCTTGGGAATCCGGGTGCCGGATAAGCTGGTTGTAGTAAGATTCGTTCGGGCTTCCTGTCCTTGAACCTTGACTACGTGCTCTTCGCCCAAATAGCTTTCCCGCACTTTAGGCCATGCATCCAAAAGCTTCTGCGCTTTTGGCTCTAACGCCTGGTCCTTTTCAGTGATTAGCTTATCTAGATTGGTTGCGTCCTCACCCGCCTGCTCCAGCATTCGCTTAGCCTCACTAAGCTGCTGACGCTCGCGTGCTATACGCACCTGTTGTTCCGCTTTTGTGCGATAAGCTCTGACGGTATCTGCGATTTCCGCGAGGTAACGGTGACGGGCTGGCGGCACAATGGCGTGCTGACCTGACGTTGTTTTCGCGTCCACCCTCGGCAAGCGACCGTCTCCCGGTGGCAGTCCTAATTGTTGAAGACGACCACATAGATCCTGGTATAACGCGGTAACACCATTGTCGTTGAAGTGCGATGCAATCGTTCCGTATACCGGCATGTCTTCTGGCGTGGCATCGAATGCACCACTGTTTCGCTGTACCTGCTTGCGCACATCACGCAGTGCATCCTGCGCCCCTCGTCGATCGAACTTATTAATGGCGACGATATCGGCATAATCCAGCATATCTATTTTCTCAAGCTGACTGCCGGCACCGAACTCCGGCGTCATAACATAGAGCGACAGGTCTACATGAGGGACGATTCCCGCGTCACCTTGACCGATTCCCGGCGTCTCCACGATGATCAGATCGAATCCCGACAACTTCATCGCCGCAACCATTTCCGTCAAAGACCCAGGTAGCTGCCCGGCGGCATCGCGAGTAGCCAAAGAGCGCATAAACACATTCGGTGCGCCAATCGCATTCATGCGAATCCGATCACCCAGCAAGGCCCCTCCGCTCTTACGTCGCGACGGGTCTACCGCTACAATCGCCACTTTCAGCCTTTCGCCATAGTCAAGCCGAAATCGCATCACCAGCTCATCGGTGAGCGAGGACTTTCCGGATCCACCGGTGCCGGTGATACCCAGTATTGGCACCGCCTTCGGCAGCCGACCCGCTTTGTCGGCCAGTTGATTCTTAAGTGCAGCACCGAGTGCGCCGTTTTCGATGGTAGTAATAAGGTGTGCGAGACCGCGCCAACCTTCCCGCGACAATGAATCCAGATCAATATCAACACCTGCCGATGGGTCAAAGTCGCAATACTGCAACATGTCATCGATCATGCCCTGCAGGCCCATGCGCTGACCGTCATCGGGGGAATACACTCGAGTCACACCGTATTGCTCTAGCTCTCGGATCTCAGCCGGCACGATCACACCTCCGCCGCCACCAAATACCTTGATGTGCTCTCCACTCCTCTGCCGTAACATGTCAACCATGTACTTGAAATACTCAACGTGTCCTCCCTGATAAGAACTAACCGCGACGCCTTGAACGTCTTCGTGCAATGCCGCTGTAACGATATCCTCGACCGATCGATTGTGACCAAGGTGAATTACCTCTGCGCCAGACGACTGTAGGATGCGGCGCATGACATTGATCGAGGCATCGTGTCCATCGAACAGACTGGCCGCTGTAACGAGTCGGATCTTGTAGGCGCGCTTCGCCGGCTTAGGCAGGGTTACAGTCTTGCTGCTCGCCGCATGAGACATTTGACCTCCTTTCATTCTCTGAACGCTTACTAATCGGAGAGAATAAGTCGCGTCTGGCCCTCAACAAACTGATTCTCAGCGAAGAAACCGCTGCGGGCCTCCAAAGCAAATATGTAAGGACGATGGGCGCGGTAAATCTGGCCCACCTGTGTCGATCCGAGCACATAGGGCTGCATGTGGTGTAACTCAATCAGTACCCCTTCCTCATCAAAAAACCCAATATCCAAAGGCGCATGTACATTGCTCATGTGAAATGCACCATCATAGAGACGCTCAAAGACAAACAGCATTGGCGCTTTGGCAATGACCTCGGGACATACATGCTGAAAACCTGCTGACCATTCCTGGGCCTCATCCGCCAGTTTAACTAATATTCCCCGCCTTCCTCCTTCCTCGTCAATTGCCACAATTTGGCGATATTCCATTTGCTCCCACGCCGGCGTCGTGGACAGGCACCCCGCAACCGCATCAACACTCCCACTCAGCGCAAGTATAAACTGTGCGCAGACAAAACTGATCGTCCTGCGCCAAGCAGTGTCACAACTGTGACCCAGTTTCATTGCAGCGCGGACTCAATCTTCTCGCACACCATGTCTATCTGGTTATCACTCATTTCGGGAAATATCGGCAGGGACAGCACCTCATCCGCAACTTGTTCAGAAACGGGCAGACTCCCACGTTCAAGATTTAACCCACGGTACACCTCCTGAAGATGGAGTGGTACGGGGTAATACACCGAACAACCGATATCAGCTTCTCGTAGGAATTGACGCACGCGCTCGCGCTGTTGTATTCGAACTGTGTACAGGTTGAATACGTGCTGACACTCGTTCGGCCACGGAGGGGTCCCCACACCTGTATCATGAAGTAGCGTATCGTACCTCTTGGCGACATGTTGTCGTGATGCAATGTCCGCGTCGATACCTCTTAGCTTGATACGGAGCAGTGACGCTTGAATCTCATCCAAACGACTATTATAACCCGCTTGATTGTGCACATAAGAAGCCGTCGCGCCGTGATTGCGTAAGGACCGCAAGCGCTCAACCATCGATTGTTCTTGACACACCACCATACCGCCATCTCCGTAGCAACCGAGCACCTTAGTTGGGTAAAAGCTGAAACACCCCACGTCGCCTATGGATCCGACGACACTCTGCCGCCACTTGGCGCCGAATGCTTGAGCCGCATCTTCAACGACCTTGAGCTCATAAGTATTCGCTATAGCTTCGATTCGAGTCATATCCGCCGGGCATCCGAACAGATGCACCGGCATGATCGCTTTGGAACGCTCGGTAATCACGTCCTCGATCAAATCAGGATCGATGTTATAGGTATCGCGGCATATATCGACAAACACTGGTGTCGCACCCACATGGGTTATTACCTCTGCGCTCGCAAAAAAAGTAAAAGGAGTAGTGATAACCTCATCCCCTGGACCAATCCCAAGGGCTCGCAGGGATAGCAACAAAGCATCGGTGCCATTCGCTACAGCCACCGCATGGGGCACACCGATGTACGCGGCGATCTCCGCTTCAAGCGCGGCGACGTTAGGCCCTAGAATGAATTGACCGGTAGCACCGGTCTGACGAATCGATGCCAGCCATTCCTCCTCGACGGAACGAAACTGCTGCGACAGGTCCAAAAAGGGAACTGACAGGGGTTTATCTCCTTTTATGAGAAAGAACTGTGAATCTTTTCTTTAACTTGGATGGCAACTTTTAGCGCCTCCAAGCCATCTCGACCGCCCACCAATGGCACACCATTGGTGCGAACCGTATCTACAAAGTGTTGCAGCTCAGCATCCAGCGGCTGGCTGTGTTCCACCGCTAACTGTTCATTAATGATATCCGGATATTTTCGGCCATCCTGCCGCTTTCCGGTCTTCACAATATCGATCTGTTGATCGGTGAAGTTAAGTGCCCGGTAACCGTCCTCCGAGAAGATTCGGATCCGCCTAAACTTCTTATTGGACACACGACTGGCGGTGACATTAGCCACAGCACCGTTCTTGAACTCCAATCTGGCATTGGCAATATCTACATGATCTGTCACAACTGGTGTTCCCATGGCAGAAACGCAGCTCAACTCTGACCTTACTAAAGATAATACGATATCGATATCGTGAATCATTAGGTCTGTCACCACGTCGACATCGGTTGCACGCTCCACAAAAGTGCTCAACCGGTGTACTTCGATAAAACGCGGAACCCGAACTAGATCCGCGAGCGTCATCACCCCGGCATTAAACCGCTCCAGATGTCCGATCTGAAGCACAACATTACGCTTCTCCGCCTCTTCAATGATCACTTCCGCGTCTTTCACGGTATCGGCTACCGGTTTTTCCAGAAGCACATGAACGCCGGTCGCCAGATATGGCAAACTTACCTCCTTATGAACAACAGTGGGTACCACAATGCTCACTGCATCAACCTGGCCCAGCAGGGCATTGGGATCCGTATAGCTCTTACACTCATACTGCTGGGCCACTGAAGATGCGGCATTGCTATCGATATCAGCGACGCCGACCAGCTCCACCTCCGGCATCCGCGCGTAGATTTTTGTATGGATACGGCCAAGATAGCCCACACCGATTACACCCACACGTATGGTATTGATCTCACTCAATTTCTGGTATCCATAGCGAACGCACGGCCACAGCCCACAGAGAAAGCGAGCATATTGAGCATCCGAAATAGCGTTACACACATAGCGTTGTGAATTATAAACTAGGCCCCAGGGCTGATTAAGTCGGCCATCGGAGCGACAACGACCGGCCTGATCAAATACCGGAAAGTCCGTTGTCCGGGTGCAGTCTCCACCGTTTTCGGAGACTGACCACTCATCCGCGTCAACCACACCACTGCCCTATCGTTATCCCTGATAGTGATTCCGCTCAAGGACGGACTCTTTTGACGACACACCAATCGATCTCCCGCCCACGGCTGGAGGCGGCTATTTGCCGCCTTCGACCATAACTCTCGACAATGTTATGATGACTTTCATCCTTCTTAGACTACGTTCGGCGGACGTCAATCACCCATGACCGCTGCCACATTAAGCAAACACGCAAACACAGCGCTGCTGCTGCGCAAACGCAGAGGTGTCAAGGCCCAAACTGGTGCCGCACAGGGCGATGATGCACTATCGCTGGATATGTTTCTTTCCAGCGTAGAACAGAAAGCTTATAGGATCGCCTTCTATTCAGTTAGAGATGAACAGCTCTCATTAGATCTGGTACAGGATGCTATGCTCAAACTGGTGGAGAAATACGCATCCAAACCCTCCGAAGAATGGCCTGCGCTATTTTTCACCATACTGAGTAACCGCATCATCGATGCTAGGCGGTGGAATCGACTGCGCGAGGGCGGAGGGAAACTTGTTTCTTTATTTCGATCTAAGACTGGTAGTGACGACGATCAGGAGCGAGATATACTGGAAAGCGATGCCAGTGTATATGACCTACAGCAACCCTCCGAACCGGAATCCGACACATTTGGTCGAGAACTAAGACACGTCATCGACGATGCTCTAAAGGAATTGTCTGAGCGACAACGTCAGGTGTTCCTGCTGCGGGAGTGGCAAGGTTTCAATGTACAACAGACGGCAACGATCCTAGGGTGTTCTGATGGCAGTGTAAAACAACATCACTTTCGCGCAATGAGAAATTTGCGAAAACAACTTGCGATGGTATGGAGCAATGAACAAGCAAACAGAAATCAATAACAAGCGAACAGAAAGGTGGAATAAGCAAGTGGACTTGATCCGTGCTGGATTGTTAGAAAACGCCAAGAACCATGATTCTCCAGCATTAGACCTGGCGGACGTACACAACGATGAGCGGATGGATTTATGGCCTCGTATTGTTGGGCACCTCGACGAAGTCATCTCCGAAGATCGGATAACTCAGACGCGACTCCGGGGGTTACGTCGCAGTGTCCTAACAGGTCATACAACCCAACGACGCATCCCCGTCCTACCCACCGCGTGGATGGGATTGGTATCGATTTTCGCTGTCGCGGTTCTACTCAGTGTGTTTCTTTTCTCCACCACAGAGAACGCGACCCGCCTCGAGATATCACCGCGGGCCCATTCGAACACGGCTCCCGTGCTCGACGTGGGGATAGACTTCGACAATATTGATTTCTATGATTGGCTATACAACTACGGGCAGGAGCTAGAGCAATATCCAACTGATACCTAGCATAATGTTATAGGTATGGTGTTGTGATCGGTCGATGTGCAGCGGTATATAGCGCCTTGTTTCTCCTCATTTGCGCGTCCACTGCCGCCGAACACTCACTGGGGACAGCTGCCTTGGTCTCGACCGTGTTGGCGGCAGATTTTACCTGGGAGCAAGTGCCGGCGGACAAGCAACAACTGTTACAACATCATGCATCTGGGTGGAACGACTACAAACCCACCTACCGAAAACGCCTGCTCAACGGTGTAGACCTCTTTCTGCAGATGTCACCCGATGAGCGATTACGCATACAACAACGCGCCCTGCGCTTCCAACACCTGCCCCCAGAACGCAGGCAATGGCTCTGCCGCCAGTTTTTTCACGAGAAAGGCTATCTACCGACATCCTGCAAGTAACTCGTATCGCCAGTAACACGCGGGCACATCCAACAATTCATACCCCCAGTGACATGCGCAACGCCGCGTGCATGAAAACGTGACGTTGTTGCACATTCGAATCACTAAAACTACACTGATTGACACCTCAACGTGCCCCAGGACGACAACAGAAATAGCAATATGAAAAAAGCTTGTTGCCGGATCCTTCTACTATGCCTTTTGTTGCTTGGCGCGCATCACGCCAAGGCCGGCGAAGACATCGCTGCCACGAAGCCACGCTATAGCATTGGCGCCAAGGTTTGGATGAGCGACGGTGAAAGCACGTGGAGTCAAAACGCATCCGCAATCAGCACCCTTCTCGGCGATCCCAGTTCCAAGTTGACTTACAAAAACCTCAGGAGCGACGTCCTTGAGATAAATGGAAATGTAGAACTACCACGACAGTTTTTCCTAGCAATTGCCTATGGCAAAGGCGATATAGACGACGGCACATTGACCGACGATGACTTTCTAAGCGCACTAGGCGCAGACTTTTTCGGCACAACGGTCGGAGGACAACATCGATTTT
>JAOTYS010000343.1 GCA_029861795.1 Gammaproteobacteria bacterium
CATGATCAACCGGCGATCGATGGATGTTAGTTTCCATCGGTCGGTCATTCAATGCTTGGCAGACTTTTTGTTCTTAATAGATATGATTTCGACGGTGACAACAATCAGTAGCACTGTGTATAAGCGTTTTGTGGCAGATCGTTGTCTGAGAATCGCAGGCGCATTGTCGTTTACTACTTTGCTGGCGCTGGTGCCACTTCTTACCGTCGGTCTTGCGGCGGCCTCCTGGTTCCCGGCGTTTCAGTTATGGACCAGTGCGTTTGAAGACTTTCTATACAAGAATTTTGTACCTGCTACGGGAGATGTGATTCGCATATACCTTCAGCAGTTTGCCGCTCGTGCCGCTCAGTTGACCGCCTTTGGCTTGATTTTACTCGCCATAAGCGCGTTGTTTCTTTTTGCGACCATAGAAGACACTTTTAATGACATTTGGCGAGTACGGCGTGGTCGAAACCTAGCACAGCGCGTGTTGGTTTATTCATTGGTATTGACTGTGGGGCCGTTGTTGATTGGGGCGAGTCTAACAATGACTTACTATCTGCTGTCTGTACCGTTGCCTGTCGCAGATCACGGCGTTCGCGGCGTCTTGTACCGATTCTTACCCTGGTTTTTCGAGACCATGGCGTTCATCCTCCTTTTTTTTGCCACACCCAATTGTTCCGTACGGGTGTGGCACGCGCTGATCGCTGGTTGCGTGGCTGGCGCATTGTTTGAATTGTCCAAACGTGGATTTAGTACCTTCGTTGCTAATTTTGCCAACTACGAGACCATCTATGGGGCATTGGCAGTGGTGCCCATCTTCTTGGTGTGGATTTACGTGTCGTGGCTGGTGGTTCTTATCGGCGCCGAATTGACAGCGGAATTGCAACATCATAGAACTGCACAGGCTACTACCATGACAGACAAACGGCACGATTAGTTATTGGTTTCTATGTTTGTTTATCGAAATACGGATCCCGAGCTTATGAACAGATGTGTTCGCTTTCGAGTGATAGGTCATGTGCAAGGTGTATGGTTTAGAGGATCCGCACAAGAGCAGGCACAAAGACTAGGACTACGCGGTTGGGCGCATAACCTCGCGAACGGTGATGTAGAAGTGCTGGCGTGTGGTGCATCTGCAGCTATCAGTGAGCTGGAGAAGTGGCTATGGAAAGGTCCGCGATTAGCCCGAGTAGTACGGGTAGAATGCGAGGAGATCGATATCGATCCACCCGCGGGTTTCAGTATTGATTGAGCTACATCCGTCGCGGCTAGAACCAGTGTTTTTCGAGCGCTGAATAAACCATGTCGGCGTAGTTAGGATTGCCGTAACCATTGTAGTCAGCCAGTGCTTGGGTAAGGTCACCACTTGCCCTATCTAGATAGTGTCGCAGTATGGTGCAACCGTAGCGCAAGTTGGTTTGCGGGTAGAACAAATTGTCCCTGGGGTGACCGATTTCCTTGATCCAGAACGGTTTGATTTGCATCAATCCGAGTGCGCCACTGCGCGACACCGCGAAACGGTCAAATTTACTCTCCACCTGAATCACCGCGAGCACCAGCTCAGGCTTTAATCTCGCCTGGCTAGCTTGCTCATGAATCAGCTTTAATAGTTCTATTCTGTAGAAGGGGTCGGGTACACGGGTCGCTAGTCGAGCAGACATGTCTGCCAGCCAGGTTGTTGCTGCAGCACGATCGGAAAAACTTGCAGCAGATTCGATGGCTTCAGCGAACGCAAGCCTGAGTTCTGGTTCCACCTTGGCCTCGATCATGTCATCGGCGTGTACAGTTGCTACCCAAGTGCAAGCCGTGAACCCAATCAATGGATACCATGACCTGTTCACGAAAAAGCACCCCGCAGTTCGCTAAGTGTGTCGACCAAGGAGTCTAGAGCAATATCTTGTGTGTCTCCGGTTCTGCGCGACTTGTATTCGACAATTCCTTGTTTTATTCCCCGTTCTCCGATCACCAGCCGATGCGGGATGCCAACCAAATCCATATCGGCAAACATCACCCCGGGGCGCTCACGGCGATCATCCATTAGAACCGCGAAGCCTGCGTCGCGGAGTTTCTCATATAGTTCATTGGCAACCTGCGCGACTTCTTTGGATTTCTGATATCCAATCGGCACCATACACACATCGAACGGCGCCAAGGGGTCAGGCCAGATGATACCGGCCTTATCGAAATTTTGTTCGATGGCGGCAGCGGCGATGCGGGTCACCCCGATCCCGTAGCAGCCCATACACATGGGGACTTTGTCGCCGTTCTGATCCAGGCAAGTGGCGTCCATTGCTTTACTGTATTTTGTCCCGAGCTGAAAGATGTGGCCAACCTCGATGCCCCGCCTGATCTCCAGTACGCCGCTACACCATTCCCCGGGAACGACTTCGGTCGGACACCCTTCGCCCGCTTGCGCCGTCCGCAGATCCACGCTCTGGGGTTCCGGCAGGTCACGCCCCCAGTTGACTCCGGTCAGATGTTTGTCGGCCTCATTAGCACCACAGGTAAAATCCGATAGCAGCGTTGCGCAATGATCGACAAAGATGGGAATACTTAACCCCACCGGGCCGATCGATCCAGGCTCGCAACCTGTAGCCCGCTTGACCTCATCCACACTGGCTAATTGCAGAGGTTTCATGACCTGACTCAGCTTCTCGGCTTTAATTGCGTTGAGCTCGTGGTCACCACGCAATACCAACGCCACTGGGCGGTCCACACCTTTGACCACCAGAGTTTTCGCACTCTGGGTGGCATCCACAGCCAGATGCTTGCATACGTCGTCTATGTTGTAGAGGCCTGTAGTATCGACCTTGGTCAACGCCGTTTTGGGTTCGGGCCGTTGCTCACCCGGCGGCGGGCATGCCACCAGCTCTAAGTTGGCCGCGTAACCGCACCTCCGACATGTCGCGATGGCGTCCTCACCGGAGTCGGCCAGCACGTGAAACTCGCAAGACACACTGCCACCGATGGCACCGGAATCCGCCTCTACCGAGCGGAACTCTAGGCCAAAGCGGGTAAAAATGCGTGAATAGGCTTCAAACATAAGGTCGTACGATTGCTGTAGACCTGCCTGATTCACATCGAAGGAGTAAGCATCCTTCATGATGAACTCCCGTGCGCGCATCACTCCAAAACGCGGACGAATCTCATCGCGGAATTTGGTTTGGATCTGATAAAAGTTCGCGGGGAGTTGACGGTAGCTTCGTATTTCGTTGCGCAGTAGCGAAGTGATCACCTCTTCGTGGGTGGGTCCGAAGCAAAAGTCTCGCTTGTGTCGGTCCACCATTCGTAGCAGCTCCGGACCGTATTCGTCCCAGCGCCCGGATTGTTGCCAAAGCTCGGCAGGTTGGACTGCGGGCAGCAGCATCTCCTGGGCGCCGGCGCGATTCATTTCCTCACGGACGATCTGCTCAATTTTGCGCACTACGCGCAGTCCTAGAGGGAGCCAGTTATATATTCCGGCCGCTACTTGTCGGATCATGCCGGCCCGGATCATCAGTTGGTGACTGACAATCTCCGCGTCGGCCGGCGTTTCCTTTACCGTAGCGAGCAAAAACTGAGATGTTCGCATCCGCTTCTCGTGACCGTGCGCTCGGGGCGCTCAAAAGGGAGTATGATACCTGTCCGGGGCGGGATTGCGTAACCTAGGCATACGTAAGCGCCGGTCGCTGCCTTCGACGGGCCCTCGCCTTCCGTGACCAACAGTTTGTGACCTCAGTGTGGCAAGATCTTAGAATATTTTTTGGATTATCAGCGTAGCACGCAGGATATTGATTGCCTGGTTGCTACGTTACGCTTAAGAAGCGCTTCGTCTTAGCAGTTTGCTAAATATTCAGTCATAAGTTTAACCTTCGGTTTCTGTGGGTAACTTAAGAACTTCGGTCAGCTCTAGAAAGTAATCATGGCTAAATGGATCAAAAGAATAGTTGTCATATTTGCGCTGCTCGTTGTCGCCTTTGCCGTGGTGGGTTGGTTTCTACCCACCGAATTCAAATTAACCCGCGAGATCGTGATCAATGCCGAGCGCGAAAAGATTCACGATTTTGTTGAGGACCTTGAGAAATGGGATATGTGGACCCCGTGGAGCGAAGCAGATCCCACGATTGTCGTCACCCGAGGGAAACAGACTAAAGGCGTCGGGGCTGGCCAGGCCTGGAACGGACGTAGTGGCGATGGCATGTTGACGGTTACGGCGTCATCGCCGCAGCGGGGAATCGAGTATGACTTATTCTTTGATGGAGGCGGCTTCCAGTGTGTCAGCGCGATGCGTTACACCAGTGCCGGCCAGGGTACCACGGTCACTTGGATGATGAGTGGAGACATTGATGTACCGGTCATCGGCGGTTATTTTGCGGCGCTGATGGATGTCTGGGTGGGACCGATGTTCGAACGTGGCTTGGAAAGGCTTAAGGCTGTCGCAGAGGGTGGGTGAACGTAGGTATTCACTTTGCCCCGACAAGGAATGTTTGCGCAGAAGGTCGGCAAACTGACTACACCGATTGAACCACTTAGCCTGGCGCATTGACGGTAGCCGAGCTGTATGCGCGTGTGATAGATAACAACGGGCATGAACATGCCTATACCGCTGGTGCGTTTCGTCGCTCACGGGACGAATTATTCGCGACTCAGCCCGAGAGCCCAATTCTCCAGTCACGGCGGCCGACATTTCGTGGCCTTGACTACTTATCCGTATCGCGAACAGGCAAGGGTGATGGGGGCTGTCGAAAGCAGTAGTGCCGGGGAGACAACGGAAGTGAACCTCAGTGCGGATGGTTTACTACGGTACACCGGTGTGAAGAAAACTGATTACCGTTTGCCGTTGAGGCCGGCGAGCGGCTGCTACTTGGAGCATGAGTGAAAAAAAGTCTTACCATCGTTCTTTGTCCCATCGGAGCGGGTTGGCCCAGTGCTTGGGATTTAACCAGTCAGGCGTGTGTTTATACTTCGCGATGTTGAAACTATAACACTCTACAATTTGGTCGTCGTTGTAGCTGTGGCGATTGACCAGGCTTAGGCCCAGTGCAATGAAGTCCGCGGGCTCCCAGCGACTGCGGTGCTCCTTTGAGAGACTCTTAATCGGAGCAATCACGCAAAACTCACGGGTAAGCACGTCCCTTAGGCTTGCGACAAGCGATGAGGCGTGGGTCTTGTCCAAGTATTCCAATGTATTGGCGATATATCCGAAGTCGTACCGCTCATGTGTTTGAAAGTTGGTCAACCCGGCGGCATCTGTGACCAGGTGGGCGCCGCAGTCTGGGTGAAGCCGTCTGTAAGCAAGGGT
>JAOTYS010000344.1 GCA_029861795.1 Gammaproteobacteria bacterium
GCACCTTCTAGGTGCGACAGGATAGTCTGGAACCGGCAAGATGCCGCTCCTACCAGGGACGAAGTCGTACGCCGACACGTAGGAGCACCTTCTGGGTGCGACAAGATAGTCTGGAACCGGCAAGATGCCGCTCCTACCTGGGCCGAAGTCGTACGCCGACACGTAGGAGCACCTTCTAGGTACGACAAGATAGTCTGGAACCGGCAAGATGCCGCTCCTACGAGGGACGAAGTCGTACGCCGACACGTAGGAACACTTTCTAGGTGCGACAGGATCGGCTCTAGTCTGGAACCCTTGCGTCGTGACATGGAATCTTACTAAATGATATTTGTGGGACAGCAGTGAATCACAGTCGATGACTCCGACCCGGACTTTCTAGGCAACACATCACACCACTTGAAAACCGTGGGCGTAGGGGTCTCTTTCATCTACTGATATGGTGTGCAGTCCAGTTATATATGCGCTGCCTTCAACGCTCGGTATGATCGCATCGAAATCACCGACTTTAGTCGTACCTTCTAACCGACCGATAAATTTGCTGTGAATGATGCTCTCGTGAACGAAATCCTCACCAGTTTTCAACAAACCGCGTGCTGCGCGTTGGGCAAGTCGTGCACAAGTTCCAGTGCCGCACGGCGATCGATCTAGACCCGTCTTACCGTAGACCACGGCGTTCCTCGCGTGAGCCTCGGGTAGCGTCGCCTTTCCGGTCCACATCCAGTGACGCATCCCTCTAATTGTGTCGTCTTCAGGATGTATAACATCGACACATTCGTTAAGTTGGTTGTAGAGTGATCTGCCAAGGGGCACTAACTCTTCGGGGCTGTAGTCCGCGAAATCCTGAAAGTTCTCTTGCGGCTCTAAGATTGGGTAGAAATTTCCGCCGTATGCAATGTCTACCTTCAGCTTGCCTAATTCAGACGTGTCAAACTCGAAATCTTTTGCGTACAAGAATGACGGCACGTTGGTAATCTTCACTGACGAGACCTTGTTTCCTTCCTGATGGTATTCGGCAACAACTAGACCCGCCGGCGTCTCCAGTCGCAGTTTTCCGGGCGTGGCCGGCGTGACCAGCCCATGTTCGATCGCGAAGGTCACCGTCCCGATGGTTCCATGTCCGCACATGGGTAGACAACCGCTTACTTCGATATAAAGTACCGCGACATCGTACTCTTCACTTGTGGGTGGATAGAGTATGGCTCCCGACATGATGTTATTGCCCCGCGGCTCAAACATCAGGCTGGTCCGAATCCAATCGTATTCCGCCAAAAAATGCTGCCGTCGCTCGCTCTGCGTCTTGCCCTCCAGCGGGGGTCCACCGCCGGCTACCAAGCGAACCGGATTTCCACAGGTGTGTCCGTCTATACAAAAGAATGTGTGTTGGCTCATTTGAGTAACCCGCTCGGGCTTATTACCTATGGCCCGTTAGCCACAATGGGCTGATGATTTTAGGTGACCGTCTGGACGGATACAATCTTGTTAACACCTGTGTCGTTGCCCCTCCACGAAAGGCGAAAGCCGTCGGCGATGATTGTTTCCACAAAATGATCGTGCGAGAATGGGTCGCTCGCGAACAAGCGGTTTGCGCACCAGTAGGATCCAGTCGAACTGATTTTGTATGAGCGTGTCCCGAGGAGTTTACATATGAAAGAATTAACCGGAGTATGCGTGCCGATCTGCACCCCTTTTGATAAAAGCGGTGAGAAGCTCGACGAGACGGCACTAAAGAACCATATTGATTCCATGATCGAGGCCGGCGTACACATTATTCTCGTGTGTGGCGGCACCGGTGAGTTTCCCTATCTTCGTGCTGATGAAAAGAGACGCATCGCCGAGATTTCAGCTAAGCACATTGACGGTCGCGCCACGTTCATGGTGCAAACTTCTGCCATTAGCACTTCTGAAACTATTGAATTTACCAAGCATGCGGAAGGCGTCGGTGCCGACGCGGTGATGGTGCTTCCACCTTATTTCGAAGGGCCGGACATAGAAGGTGTGCACTACCACTACGAGAAAGTGGCGAGGTCGGTAAAAGTACCGTTGATGGTCTATAACATTCCACAGAGCTCAGGTATCAATATCACACCGGAGTTCTTCAGCCGGCTGCTAGAAATCGACAACATCCAATACATCAAAGACAGCACTGCGGATCTAACACAAATCCAGGCGCTACTAGGGACCGGCGGCAAGGTCTTTAATGGCGGCGATCCCATTACTTTTCAGGCGCTGTTGTCAGGATGTCCCGGTTGCGTGTGGGGTGCAGTCAATGCCATGCCCAAGGAAGCCGTCGAGCTCTTCAACCTAGTGAGCGCCAATAAACTGGTTGAGGCGCGAGATCTGTGGCAACGGATATTTCCCGCTCAGCTGTATTTCTGGAACAGTGTATACAACGCCGCAGTAAAGGCAGCGACAAACATGTCAGGACGTCCGGTGGGCAATTGCCGTTTGCCGGTACAACCGCTTTCAAACGAACAGCTTGCTGGACTTAGCGAGGCATTAGCGCCACTCGGTATTGGTGCAGCCCAGCAGAAAATAGCGGTATAGCTCCAAAACCAAGTCGGAGTCGATCATCGAGAATCGACTCCGACTCTTTCAAAATAAAACCGCCCAGAGACCTGCGGGCAATCAACCGCAGCCAGACCTCCTCTTGCTCATCCCGCTTCAAGGATGCGCTATACCCCTGCGCAATTCGATATGCCGTCACCGGCGAAGTTTAGCTACTATACTTGGAAAACCGACATCGACCTCAATCGGAAAAGCAATGAGAATCATCTCGCCCGCACTAAGTTCCAATGCGCTGCAATTTCTGGCTGTGTTCTATCTATTCACAGCAATGTCGGGTTGTGCACTTAATAGCAGTGAGAAGTCGTATCAACCTAGCGCTGGCCAAAACAAAATCACACTTTGTCACAAAGGCAAGAACACCCTTTCGGTGGCGGAACCTGCCACGCAAGCTCATCTGAAGCATGGCGATACCCTAGGCGCGTGCGGTTGAGCTACTGCACCAGAGATTTCACCCACTGGTAGCTGTCTCTCACCCAATCCTTCGGCCTGATGTGGCCTCTATCATGCAAACACAACTGGAACTCCTTACCGCTGGAGCATTGATCCCAGATGTCACAGGCGAGAATGCCACGAGTCTCCACCCGATCCGGTTCCGCAGAACATCCATTCTGTTTCCTCCATAACACCATACCCTCTGTAATATCACCTTGGTGAAACTCACGGATGGGGCGACCGGACATCGGTACCATATTGTCACTCGTCCCATGAATGTGACGCAGGTTTACCGCCCCTGACGGGCACAAGCTCGGATGTGGTCGCCAGAAACCGCCGGAGATTGGCGCAAAGGCCGTGTAGTCATTGCCTCTATAACACGCCACATCCCAAACCATGGAACCCCCTTGCGAAAATCCCGTGGCCCACAAACGTTTCTCATCAACAGGCCAACGCCGCTTTACATCACGCAGCACAGCATCAAGAAACGACAGCTCCTCACGGGCAGAGCGTTGCAACGTATTCGGCGAACCCACATGGGACCATGTCTTATTGTGACCGTTGGGTGCAATGAGCAATACGCCTTCGTCCGAAAATGCCTTAATCATTGCCTTATTGCGCATCACCGCTTCGGCGGTAGACGACCACCCGTGGAAAAACACAGCCGTCGGTAAGAAAGTCATGCCGTCCCAGCCGGCGGGTGCTGACGCATAATACTTGCCATCACCGACCACACAAGGCACCTCCTGGCCACATTCTGAATTCGCTGTCGCCATGCTGGTATGAAGCATCGCTCCAACAACCGCCGCAAGACCCACAAATTGCCATGCCGCTCCCAACACTAGCTTACATCCCACTCTTTCCGACGTTCTTATCCATACTAGAATGATCCCACCACTTCCACATGAATACGAATTGACTCGACTAGTGGCATTTGGTCCCCGACGCTGGCCGCTTTGGACTCTATCTCAGTATGTTTAGTTTTGGACTCCGTGACACGACCCACACAGACACGCTTGGGTGTAGTATTGACAACTATCCGGACCTACTGTGATCAAGGTCGAATCTCCACGACTGCACCCGTGAATTCAGAAAGAAAAGAAACATTCGTTTGGCACCTCGATGTAACCGTAGAACCACTGTGGGTGGTGCTTGCTGACACGGCCCGCTTTAACGAAGCCATGGGATTTCCCAAGCATGAAGTCGAAGAAATCGTTCAACCGGACGGCTCTGTGCAATTTGTCGCACGCGCCAGACTCGGACCTTTTTCGTTGGTGTGGGACGAAGAACCGCAGAACTGGGTGGACAATAAATGGTTCCGTCACTGTCGCCATTTCCGCAACGGACCGCTGCGCATGCTCTGTGCCACATTGCAAGTCTATCCCGAGGAAAGCGGATGTCGCGCTGAGTACACAGTCGAGGTGCGGGCCGCTAACTTGGTCGGCAGACTGTTGCTCGCCACTGGCTTCTTTAAGCAGGTGAACAGAAGCTTTAGCAAACTTGTAGCCGACGCTGCGGATTTTTGTCGCGGGGTTCGGGACACAGAATTCGACTATAAGTCTCCAAAACTGGTTGCGGACGCCAGGCATCGCGCCGAAGAGCTGATAGAGCGAATTGAAGATACTCCGCACGGTCACGACCTTGCCGGCAAACTAGTGGATTATGTGCTATCCAAACCCGAAGTGGATGTCTGGTCAATTCGTCCACTCAAACTCGCTCGACTGTGGAAGGTACCGCCGCGTCATACCATTGAACTTTGTCTGGAGGCCGTGAAGCAAGGCCTGCTGAGACTGCGTTGGGATTTACTTTGTCCCAGATGCCAAGTTGGCAAACAGACCGTAGCCGCATTGCAAGACCTGCCTGATGGCGCACACTGCCCAAGCTGCAACATCGATTTCAAGCAGGAGTTCTCGAAAAATGTCGAGCTCGCGTTTCAACCCTCGACTGCGATTCGAATTGTAGAAGAAGGTGAATATTGCTTAATGGGGCCGATTACGACTCCGCACATTAAGTTACAACTCACTGTAGAGGCGGGGCAACAACGCACAGAAGAAGTTGAGCTCACACCTGGCAGCTATCGGGCGCGTACACTCGAGCCGGCCGGTGAAACTATTATCGACTGGGAAGGTGGAGAATTTCCGTCGATTATCGCACACAGCGAGGATATAGAACTTGGCCCTCCTTCCTACCCAGGAAAGCTACGACTGCAAAATCACTCTGCTCGTAATTTGACATTCATCGTTGAGGAATTCGCGTG
>JAOTYS010000345.1 GCA_029861795.1 Gammaproteobacteria bacterium
TTGCTGCGAGATACTGCGTCGCACCTAGATGGGTGCTCTTACGGATGAATCATTCGCGTGAAGCCAGACTTAAAAGATCATACTATTGTAGGTACGCCTTTAGGCGTACATTGCGCTTTACTCTGATGCAAACACCCATGAAGAAGATCATATGGCTTGTGGTGTTCCCCATGTTGGGCGGCTCACAGGCATTGTCTACACCCGTTGTGTACCATACAAAATCGATGAAACCGTTTTCTAGGAGGGCCCGCTCTTTACACTCAAACTTGGCCGCTATTTTGGGAATCTTCCGCTACACTACGCCGGCGAAGTCTTCAGAGTGATGTGTCGTCCAGCGCAGACTGCAGATTCACCACGCCACTAACAGTACTTAGAGCAGCAACAGTGGGATCATATACATTAAGGATCGTGTTATTGTGCGTTGTCGTCCTAGGGTTGATGAGTATGTCCTCTATGTCGCAAGAGCACAGCGCAAACAAGCAAGACCAAGCACTCATTACCGCTGCAGCGAAAGGTGATATCAAGGCCGTACAAATACTGCTGGACGAGGGTGCAAGTACACACGCTGCAAACACACGCGGTGTGACCGCCTTGATCGCTGCCGCGTACCGCAATCATCTCGAGCTTGCAGAGCTGCTCATACAAGCGGGCGCCGACGTCAACCGGCAAGACAAAACACAGCAGAGTGCCTATTTAATCGCCACTTCCGACGGATATCTGGATTTGCTTCGACTTACCCTCGCTGCCGGTGCGGACGTGCATAGCACTGACAGCTATAACGGCACTGGCCTAATCCGCGCGGCAGATCGAGGTCATGTTGAAATCATTCGCGAACTGCTCAAGACCGATATAAAGGTCGATCATGTCAATCGCCTGGGGTGGACAGCATTACTCGAGGCCATCATTCTCGGTGATGGCCTTGCACAACACACAGAAGTCGTGCGCCTACTTGTGGCGGCCGATGCAGATGTTAACCTCGCCGACGGCAATGGCGTGACTCCGCTTTCCCATGCTCGCAATCGAGGCTTCACAAAAATCGCAGGAATATTAGAGCAGGCCGGCGCCGAGTGATTCTGGTGCATATGGCGCTAAACAGCGTAGCCACCGACGGCACGTTATATCGCTATCACGCGACTATGTTGAGAGATAACCTGTTGATTCCTATACAATCAGGAAAGACATGTCGAAAATAGGTCGTAATCCATGACCGCATTTAGGCAACACATTTAAGTTATAACCCAAGGAGGCTGTAATGGCCGATATCAAGACCGGCAGTTGTCGTTGCGGCGCAGTTGAGTTCGAAGTGCTATTACACAACGGCCTGGAACGTATTCGGCGTTGCAACTGTTCGCTGTGTCGTCGCAAGGGTGCTGTGATGGCAAGTGTTCCTCTAGCCGATCTAAGAATCGTAAAGGGCGCGGACAAGCTGACGCTTTATCAGTGGAATACCAAAACAGCCGAGCATTACTTTTGCAGTATTTGCGGTATCTATACACATCACCAGCGGAGGAGTGACCCGACCGAGTTTGGTTTCAATGTGGCTTGCATTGAGGGCGTTGATCCGTTTTCCTTCGAGGACGTTCCTTTAGGTGACGGTGCGTCACAATCATTAGTGTGAATGCGTTAAAGAATAAAAGGAATAAAAAATAAAAGGTAAAAAATAAAAGGGATCGGAAAATAGCGAAAATAAAAGGGGTCGGTGTCGAATTAGCCATGTGGTGCATCTATTCGGAAAAATCGACACCGACCCCTTTTTGCCTTTTGACACCGACCCCTTTTTGCCCGCCTTTTTGCCCCACATGCAACGCCATACTGCTACGCTGCGCTTCTCAGCCTGGCGCGACTCACGCGAGCCGTTAGACGCGGAATCGGACAAAGACGGAGTTATGAAAAGTGATAATCTAATCGTCGGGTCGATGAAGTGGGGTGGTTTCTCGAATATCGCCGGCGGTGTTTTAGTTGCTGCCGCTTATCTTTCTCACCCGCATCATGAAACCCCCGAAGTGATAGCCAGCAATTATTGGCTTTGGACCCACGTCCTTTTTGTCCTCTCGCTTCTGTTTGGCATCTTTGGGTTGATTGCGTTGATGGGTCATACATTTCGCAAAGTGACAATAAGTGGTCTTGTCGGTTATCTCATCGCTATTTCCAGTCTTATTCTTATCTTTGGCCTTAACTACTACGAGACGTTCATTAATCCCGTAGTGGCGGTGGAAGCCCCACAATTCGTGGAAAGCTACGGCGCTGGTCTAATGATAGGTGCGGTAGCAATGCTGTTCCCTACTACTGGCGGATTGTTCGTAATAGGTTATGTTATGTTTTCTATAGATTTGTTGCGTTCGAAGCAACTGGGGCGTGGTGCGCCCGGGCTGATGATTATCGGCGTCCTGGTTTTCGGCGCAGGTCTAAGTGGGTTTTTCCCCATGCTTGTTGTCCAACTCGGATCAATAGTGTTTGGAGTAGCAACTGCGTGGTTGGGCTATCAGCTCATAAAAGCCGCGTCTGACCAAGCATTCCAGCCGATGCAATAAACGGCACGGCTGAGTTCAACGGTTAGGCATTAATAATTCGAGATTATTTCTATGTTAGAAAAAGAAGATATTTCACTAGAAGGTGGATGCACCTGCGGAAACATTCGCTTCCAGATGATGAGTAAACCAATGATTGTTCACTGCTGTCATTGTCGGTGGTGCCAGCGTGAAACGGGTACATCTTTCGCACTAAATGCAATGATCGAAGCGGATCGAGTGGCATTGCTGAAAGGCACGCCTGAAGTCGTAAATACGCCTTCAAATAGTGGCAAGGGTCAAAAGATTAGTCGGTGTCCAAATTGCCATATTGCAGTTTGGAGTAACTATGCAGGCGCAGGTGATGCTGTACATTTCGTTAGAGTCGGTACGCTCGACAATCCAGATAGCCTGCCTCCCGATATTCATATTTTTACAGCCTCGAAGCAATCGTGGATTGTACTTCCTCCAGACACCCCTGCTGTTGAGGAGTATTACGAACGGACCGAGTATTGGTCTAAAGAGAGCCTCGAGCGTAGAAGCGCGCTCCATACTGAGAATCCGGCCAAGTAGTAGAGATGCGTAACAAAGCAAATGCACCCGGACGCCAAAAATCGCCGCTGCTCTCTGTCTCCTGTAATTTGAGACATTATGTTTTTTGGACCTTGAACCCTTGACGAAAAGGGTCGATTATTATCGATCCTACAAACGCTTCAATATTGTTGCCCTGCAACAAGGAGGCGGTGAGATGAACAACCGGTTGCTACTATCTTGTGTACTCGCCATTGGACTGAGTACCGCTGCGCTCGCCGACGTTCAGTACGGTATCGATGTCGAACAGGAGGAGCTATTGTTTATGATGGCACAGCACAACACAGCCACAAATCTCGAACTTGGGAGGTTCGGGGTACCAAACTACGCTGAGGCGATACAGCTGTACCGAAAGGCTGCTGTACTAGGCTATCCCCTAGCCCAGAATAGTCTAGGAAGACTCTATGAAATGGGCCGTGGCGCGCCCCAGAGTTACGTGCTCGCATATGTGTGGTATACCATTGCGGCGACCAACGGTGACGACAACGCAGTTGCGAACCGTGATGCCGCTGCAAAACGCCTCACCAAGGTGGAGATCCTTGACTCGCAGGCACTTGCGCGCCAGTTACAGCTGCAATTGCCCTAAGTCCAAGCCGAACATTTGTCACGCCTGCCTCCTGACATCCGGTTTGTGATCTGCTTAGGTGCAGTCGGTTAGCATCTGGGAATAAGCCAAAACACGCCCAAACATGTCGGCGCACTCGCTGACCGGTAAAGTAACCTTTAGTTCGCAAAACGAGAGCTCTCGCTCTTGCGGATTCGGCTGCTCGTCGGGCTGGTCCTCGGTAGCTCTGTTGCCTGGCTTTTATTTCTCCATCTTGGGCGGACTGAGGGGCAGCACCGTTAATGCTGCGTGATTCCGATACAATTGGGTTCACGCGCGCAAACAAAAACGTTCGAACAACCCAGCGCGAGCTTGCAGCCCGATACCAAACTGATCGGAACGCGAACACCGACGCCAAGACCCAATACATCAAAGACATTTTGAGTGATAAAGTCCGAGCGGAAGGCACGCTGTAACCACAAACACGCCGCGCTGGTTCACGAGGACTCTTGGGCTTGATGATTTATGGGATCTGAAGCAACTCCCCGTACCACGCTCGCAGCACGTCCCCTCTCACTTGCAATCGGAGGCCTTGCCGCACTCGCCGCCGCCATGGGTGTGGGCAGATTCGTGTATACACCGATCCTGCCCTTCATGATCGATGATCTCGGACTCACCAAGGGACAGGCGGGCTTCATTGGCTCGGCAAACTTTGCGGGTTACCTCGTCGGTGCACTGTTGGCCACGGCACCGATTCTGCCAGGTTCGCGCCGGACATGGATGCTCGGCGCTCTCGCAGCGAGCGCTGTTACAACAGCGGCAACAGGATTGCTCTCATCAATGACCGCCTTTTTGGTATTACGTTTTCTTGGTGGAGTAGCCAGCGCGTTCGTCCTGGTGTTCGCGTCAACGCTCGTCCTAGAGCGGCTGCGCACCATGGGTCATGCAAGATTGGCTGCCCTGCACTTTGGGGGCGTGGGGGTCGGCATCGCCCTTTCGGCCCTGCTTGTGTCCGGTCTGGCCATGTGGGGCGGCGGGTGGCGCTCGCAATGGCTCGTCGGCGGCCTGGTGTCGCTAGCCGCCGTGCTCTTGGCAGCTCGTCTCATTCCGGAGCAGATTGAGCCGCCACCGGCCACCGGGGGAGGCGAACGCAGCCGTCGGCTCCTGACTTTGGTCACGGCTTATGGATTATTCGGGTTTGGTTATGTCATCACCGCTACATTCCTCGTTGCCATCGTTCGCGAGTCCGAAGAGATTAGGAGTCTCGAGCCCGTTATTTGGTTTGTGGTCGGGGCGACCGCAGCACCTTCCGTAGCGCTCTGGACCTGGGTCAGTTCAAAAGCGGGAGTGCTTCGCACCTTCGCTATCGCTTGCACCGTAGAGGCGATAGGGGTGGCGGCCAGCGTGTTATGGATATCTCCGTCGGGTGTGGTACTCGCCGCAGCCCTACTGGGAGGCACCTTCATGGGAATCACGGCACTCGGACTCGTTGGCGCACGCGAACTTTCTCCAAACGCTCCTCGGAGGGTGTTCGCCTTGATGACGGCCGCATTTGGCTTGGGTCAGACCATCGGTCCCGGGTTTGTGGGCGCTCTC
>JAOTYS010000346.1 GCA_029861795.1 Gammaproteobacteria bacterium
CGCGAGAGCACGCGATTGTATTGAAATGTGTCATGTATGGATTCCTCATCTTGTGTTGTGGTGACACTCAACCTAAATAAATAGGTTGGAGGAGTCCATACATTGGGTCGTAAGCCGAGATTTTGTTTCCGAACGCAGGAAGCGATTTGCTGCGGCGCAGCTAATCGCAGCTCCCGGCCAACTGCGGAAGTTGAGCAACCGGAAGAACCGGCGCGTTGACCGTCAGGTGTTAGATTCAGAGCTGACCAAACAAGTGCTCCACATTGATTGCCTGCACTGTTGAAGAAAGCAGCACGATTAAAAGAAGGGTCTCACTACGTCATTTATGAAAAAAGTAGGTAAATCCCACCGAACATCATTGCCAATATAAGATTTACACCTGTCCCAACTATAAACCGGGTAAACAAGTAATTGCCCAACTCCCGACGCAGAGTAGGCGGTATGTTTCCTTCTTTATCTACTTGAACTATATGCTGCCACTCTGCCCACTTCGATGCCGTTTTAAATGCCAACCAGAATCCGATCACTATTGGGGCCTTGAGAATTAAGGCCAAGAAAAAAAGGACTCGTTCAATAGTCCCAATTAATTCACCCCCCTCCGGATAATCAGTTTCAGCAGAACTGTGTGATTCGACAAACCAACGGGTCGATTCATCGCTTTTAAGTTTTTCAGAAGAACTTTTAGTCGACTGACAGACAATACATTTGGAAATGTCCAAGCCGCGAAAACGGTTGGAAATGCCCCAACCAAGAAAACGGCCGCGAATCTGAGGAAGAATTAACAGGAGTATAAACAAAAAGGCGAGCAGGGCTTTGGTCATAATCATCAGTCACAAATTATCAGTATGTATTTTAGGAATCGTATATTGACCACATTATGCCACCATGGGCGTTGATTCACCCCAGCAAGACATTTAGGTATTAAGTCTCCTGTAGGTCGAGGGCAGCCCTCGGCCAACAAGAGACGGTCGCGTGTTGAACAACAATTGTTTCGACCGTCCGGTGTACACCTCGTTGCTGTCGTCCATAAATTTTGCAACATGGATTACAACGGTGTTGGACCGTACTTCGGTTGTGTGCCCAATCCTGACATTCACTCATTGACTATACCTGTGGGCCACGCCGTCAGAATCAATGAAACGCTGTTCATCTGAAATGGAACGTTTCCGGTAAAGCAAATGGATCCCTCTTTCTGTCTGAACTTTGGCCCAATCCTCTGAAGAATCTCTATTGGGGAACAGACCGCTTGGCTTCCGTATCATAAAACCCGGCCGGGTAGTCCTAGCGTCTGGATCTTAAGAGCCCGACCAGCCTGCTTTTCTCAGGCCGTCTACGTATTGCTGTGCAACCGAAGCGGGAAGGAAGGTTCGAAAATAGTCCGTGGACAACTGCGGTAAATGATGCAGGAGTTCTTCCAACGCTAGTTTCGCTTCCTCAGTTCGGCCGAGGTAGCCCAAGCTTGCGGTAACTAGCCGGTGAGCACCCGGCTGACCGGGATTCAAATGCAAACTGCGTTTGCCAAAATCGATCGCTTGTTCGTATCGTTTTGCAACAAAGTGTGCTGCGCCGATATTGAACAAAAATTCGTGCATCAGTGGATCTTGAGGAGACAGGCGAATGGCTTTCTCGATCATTGCGATAGCCTCGTCCGACCGCTTTGCCGGCGCCAGCGCCGAACCCAGCGCCCAGTGGGCCAGGGCCGAGCTGGGGTTGAGTTCGATTGCTCGTTCCAGCACCGCGATGGCACGCTCGTGGAATCCAGAAAGGGCGCACGCAAAGCCCAGCGCAGTCAAAGCCACAGGATCATCCTTATCCAGGTTGACACTTATCTCGGCTGTGCTCAGTGCCAGAGCAAGCGTTTTCTTCGGCGATTCGGACCATTGGTTGATAATCCCGTGCATATGACAAAACGCCATCAAAGAGTAGGCCGCGGACGAGTTGGGATCCCGCTCCAGTGCCTCGCGAGCGCAGGATTGAGCGTGCGCATTATGCTCTTTTGACGACTGGAAAAAGTGCCACGCGCCTCTGTGGATACAATCCCAGGCGTCCAGGTTTTGCGATTCCCGGTGCATCGCGTGGCGAATCTCACTTCGTGATAGCGCAGGTCCGAGTGATGCGACAATCGCGGCAACGATTTCATCTTGGAGGTCGAAGATGTCGCTGATCTGTCGGTCGAAGCGTTCGGACCAAATCTGCCGACCGTCTTCAGAATCATCCAGTTCGACGCTCACTCTGACACGATTACCAGACCTGCGTACGCTTCCCGCTACGATGTAGTGTGCGCCTAAATCACTTCCGGCGCGTCTGACATCCACATTCTTGCCCTTGTAGACAAAACTCGAATTTTTCGCGATGACGGGGTGCCGGCGCACCGCCGACAAACGAGTAATAAGATCTTCGGCCAATCCGTCGGCAAAGTACTCCTGTTCGGCATCCTGGCTCAAGTTTTGGAACGGCAGCACAGCAATGGCATGCCGTCCAGCAAAGCCAGGCACGGTATTGCGTGTTTTGGTAGTTTCACTTGCGGACCCAATTGACCGGTCGGACAGGCCGAGTTCAAATATCTGTACTGGCTTGGGAAGATTTTTGAGCGCGTGTTCTCCGCGGTCATGAATCTCTACCGGCAACTTCTTTTCGATCTGATCCGTTACTGTTCGTGATATGACAACGCCGCCGGGCTTGGCGAGAGCTTGAATGCGGGCGGCGATGTTGATGCCATCTCCGACGATTCGCTCTCCGTCGATGATCAAGTCGCCGATAGTGATTCCCATACGAAACTGCATGGGGTGCGCGTCCGGAAGACTCTCGTTGCGCAGCTGGATTTGGTGCTGAGCGTCAATTGCGCACTCTACAGCATCTACGGCGCTGCGAAATTCCGCCAGAAGGTTATCGCCCACGGCGTCGACAACCCGGCCACCGTGCCGACGAACTTGCCCGGTGATCAAGGACACATGGGCTTTGAGCGTATCTAGAGTTCCTAGCTCGTCTTCAGCGATCAAGCGTGTATAGCCGACGACATCGGCGCTCAAGATAGCAGCAAGGCGCCGTTCGACGGTTTCTGGAGCCATAGGAGCATACGGTACCGAAGATAACGGGCCTGGGCGAATTTTTCGTAGAGCGGTTAGACCCGGTCCAAATCTCGGTGGCTATCCGGTATCTATTAGGCCGTGTCTGATCAAGGTTGGAACCAGGCAGTCTGCCTGAAGCACTTCTTGACGTTTAACCATTTACAGTAGCCAGAGCCGCCCCTAGTATGATATTGACAACGAACAGACTCAGGCTGGGGAAAGGAAACGCGGGTTCAGCGGGTTGCAGGTGTTGGTGATTGCCGGCATCGCGGTACTCGTGACCGGGATCCTGTAGATGGATCAGAAGCAGCAAAATGTTCTTCATGTGGTCGGCAGATTACCAGAATCGCCGTCGACAACAAGATTGTGTTAGTCATTGATCTAAGGCGAAAATTAGGAATTAGACACCGACAGGTCAATCGCCATAAACCGCCTACCGCTTAGGAGTCCGATCTGGTCCCATAGTTTCTGAATCCGCTTAAGCCTTGTGTGTGAATCTAGGGAGGCCCGCACCAACTCACCCTGCTCTCTTTCTACGCCGGCTTCTAAAATCACCGTGACGACACTTAGATTCTAACTTGTTGCTACGAAGTAAAAGGCCCGCATTACGCGGGCTAAACCTAAAGCATGCACTGTTTGTTTCTAATCTATTGCCTCCTTTGTTAGAAAGGCGTGTAGATCGAACCCGAACCAGCTTCAGACACTTCTATCATCGCACGCATACCCGTGCGCTGGTGGCGCTGCTCAGCCAACTTCTGAACAACGAGTTGACCGTTCGCGCCGCTGGCGCCTACAATCGGCAGCACACTCAGTCGTGGTGCTAGCAAATCTGAAGCCTCCCACAGAAATCGATAGCAGGACCCATATGACTTCAAAAACTGTTTTTCTCAATGTATTAACGGCACTAGCTTTACTTTTGACTCCCTGGGTGGTGCATGCGGAAAGTGCCGAAGCGGACGAGGCTAAGGCGATGCTCGATAAGGCCGTTGACCTTTTCAGTAAAGAGGGTCACGTTAGGGCCATATGTGCCATCAACACAGACAGGGAGTCCTTTGTTAAAGGCGAACTATACGTCTTTGTCATCAATCTACAAGGTACGATTTTTGCGCACAGCGTGGACCCCTATATCACGGGTGTTTCCTATAAAGGCGTCGTGGATGCTCGAGGCACTCCTCTTGGCAAAAACATCATTGAGCTCGCGACGACCAAAGGCGAGGGGTCAGTAGAGTATTTCTGGCCCAATTACAAAACCAATGAGGTGGAAAAAAAGCACACCTTTATCAAACATATCAAGGAGACCGATTTTGTCGTAGGCGTGGGCTACTACATTCGCGAAAAGGCAGTCAAATAAACCTCTCCGCCTGGCACCCGCGATGCAGTGCAGCGACACCGCTTGGAGAAAATTACCGATTGGACACCCACACGACGAATAAATAGGAACCACAGCGACTTCGATTCGCGCAACGGTTCGAATACAACTCTTAGGGAAGGTCTGATATAATTACCAAGACGGAAGAGTTTGTCTTTCATGATTCGAGAAACATTGAGACAAGTCAAATTGCGAATCGTAGAAACGAAACTACAGTGCACGACGATGGGTGTGTGTACCCCAATTCGGTGAGCGAAACAAATGTGTCGTTGGCTCGCATACTCGGGATCTCCCCTGCTGCTCGAAGAACTGCTGTTCAAGCCTAGTCACTCACTAATTGATCAGAGCCTGCATTCCAGGCTCGGTGCAACCACCACTAACGGGGATGGTTTTGGCATCGGCTGGTACGACGCTGAGGATACGCCCGGAGTCTTCCACAGCGTTGAGCCGGCCTGGAACGACCGCAACCTCAGAGACCTGGCGCAGCACCTAGTTTCACCGCTGGTGTTCGCCCATATCCGCGCCTCCACCGGCGCTGCGATCCAGCAAACCAACTGCCACCCGTTCCGTCATGAGCGCTGGCTGTGGATGCACAACGGCCTGATCCGAGATTTCAATTTGGTGAAGCGCGACCTGGCGTTCGCCGTCGACCCCTCGTTATACCCGTTGATCGAGGGTTCCACCGACTCGGAGTTGTTTTTCTACCTTGCGCTGAGCCTGGGACTGGCAGACGATCCGCCGTCCGCCGTCGAACACGCGGTTGGCTTGATCGAGGCAAGCGGGCGCAAGCAGGGGGTC
>JAOTYS010000347.1 GCA_029861795.1 Gammaproteobacteria bacterium
TAGTTCCTTTCAAGGATCACAGGGCTTTGGCGCACGAGATCAACTATCTTCTGGACCACCCGGAGGAACGTCTCGCGATGCGGCGAGCGGCCTATCAGTACTGTCGGCCGATGGTGATGAAGGAGATGGGCCGTCGATATCTGGAACTGTTCTCAAGCGCCAAGTCCCAACGTTCGCGTGCACCCGAGCACGCGGTGCTAGACACGCTAAGTGAACGCGAACAACCATTGCCGCAGATCAATCTGAAGCATCTCTGCTTGATGACAGATGACACCGGCGTACTCCAACACGCGAAGTTCACTGTTCCCAATCGCGCCCATGGATATTGTGTCGATGACAATGCGCGTGCGCTGATTGTTGTGACCAGGGCGCACGATTTGAATAGAACCGATTCTTCCATGGCAGACTTGTCTGCTATCTACCTCAGTTTCCTGGACGACGCATTTAATCCGGACACCGGCAGATTTCGTAACTTCATGAGTTACGAGCGTAAATGGCTTGAGGAGGTTGGTTCGGAAGACTCTCACGGCCGTGCGCTGTGGGCGCTGGGCGTAATGGCGGGTTGGGGCCTGAGTAGTGGTCAGGTTGCTGTCGCGACTGAGCTCTTCCACAACGCTCTGCCAGCGCTAGAGACCTTTGGCGACTCACGTGCCATCGCATTCCCAATTCTTGGAATTCAAGCATACCTCCGGCGGAACGACGACGATCAGCGAGTTCGGGAGCTCTTGCAAACGCTTGGCGACAGACTTAGCAGCCGATTCATGCAATACGCTACCGAAGACTGGAATTGGCACGAAGATCTATTGACCTACGACAATGCCCGTTTGCCGCAGGCACTCATGGCCTGTGGTCGGGCCATCCAGAATGATGACATGGTGTCCCTCGGCATCGGCGTCCTCGAATGGCTGAGAGATATTCAGCTCAATCCATCCGACGGATGGTTCGCACCAGCTGGTAACCAGGGTTGGTTCTCAAAGACAGGTTCTAAAGCCCAATACGATCAACAGCCCTTAGAGGCTGCCGCGATGATCGGTGCCTGCATTGAAGCGTATGAATGCACCCAGGGCGAAAAGTGGATTCAATTGGCAACCACATGCTTCGACTGGTACTTGGGCAAGAACGATCAACAGTCAAAGCTCTACGACCATGCCAGCGGTGGATGCCGTGATGGGCTCGAGCAGGACGGAGTCAATGAGAATCAGGGGGCGGAATCGACGCTCTCTTACATCCTCTCACTACTCGCGCTATACAATTTCCGAGGATTGACGGCGAACCAACACGATGAGGAGAAGCCAGAGCTCGAAAGCTATACGGTTGATAGCTCTGGTATGCGACTCAAGTCTATTGATTCGCGCTAAGCCGGGACAAGAGTTCTGGAATTGAGAGAGTGGCAACTCTGCACCTTTGATCAGCGATGCCATAGGGAACAATTAACACGTCGTCGTGAATCATGCTTCCACAGCTATAGACCACGTTGGGTACGTACCCGTCTCGTTCATGTTCATCGGGCGCCAGTATCGGCTCATCGAGTCGGCCGATAACCTTTGACGGGTCGTCTATATCCAAAAGCTCGGCCCAGATGCTGTATTTCCGCATGGGTCCCACTCCATGAAACAGCGCAAGCCACCCCTCAGACGTTTCCACCGGTGACCCGCAATTGCCAATTTGAACGAACTCAAGAGGATGAACGGGCTCCTGTAGGAGGGCCGCGTTATTCCAAAAACGCAGGCTATCCGAGAACACGATGTAGTTGTTTACACCGTCCTGGCGTGACAACATCACAAATCGGCCTTTGATCTTCCTAGGAAACAACGCAATACCCTTATCCAGCACAGCGTTGCCACTGAATGTATGAATCCTGAACGTCAAGAAGTCCTTAGTTTCAAGAAGCTGAGGCAGTATCGCAAATCCGTTGTAGGCTGTATAAGTTGCGTAATAAGTGACTGACCCATCATCATCGACGAAACGGACAAACCGCGCGTCCTCAATGCCTGCCGATTCATTCTCCGACACTGGGAAGATCACTCTCTCAGAGATTGGTTGATCAGGGCGAAAAATCACTTCGTAGTTCGACCGAGCCAACCACAACGCCGTATCAATCGCGTGCCGTTTATCTACTAGTCGAAACTTAGTCGATCGGAGATTCTTTATCTGTAGTTCTAGTTCATCGATGGTGAATGTTTCTCCCAGACCTTCCAAAAGATGATTCATGATCCGGTCGCGTGCTCCGAGTTCTTCGAGCTTGCGCCGAAAGTGAAGGCGCTGATAGACGGGGTCCGTATGCATCTCAGGCGTCGCCACATACTGACTCACGGGATCGAAGTAGATATCGTGGTTCTCGTCAACGACCCCGCTACGGAATTCAATGGAGGATACATGACCCTCACCTGTAGCTCTAAAGCTCATGACGAATCGCAGTGATCCCTTGTCCACGCCTTTCTGGTCAGGGTGGGGCACTATGGACGGATTAAAGAGTGCCGCCGCCTCAACCGAGTACTCAGCGGTAACGTATGCGCCAAGCAGGAGGCGTTGCTCGGCGGTCAAAACGAGGCGTTTTGGGACTTTGTCTGAGATATGTTCGAAGTTCCTCTCCAGAGCCGCCCTGAAGTTTCTGTGGCGCGCTGAGAATTCCTGGAACACGTCCTCCAGAAGGTGGTGTACATCATCGTCGCTAAGCTTCAAGACTCGGGTGATCAATCTTTTGATACGCGCCCGATCGCCAGGAATATGCGGCCGCGTGATAACGCGTGAGCTCTCGGCGTTCAGTAGGGTTGGACGCCGTTTGATCAGGAGTCTGCGTTGTTCTCTCACTCTCATGACTGGTTTGCGCATCAACGTAATCTGACTAACAATAAGCCTTGCCGATTGATATGAGCCGAAACGGCACGAATTATAACGGCGCAGCCTAAAATAAGCTGCTTTATGAATCACAGATTCGAAAATACTCAGATCTGAGCATGTCCATTCGAGTCGCTGTTCTCAGCCCCATTTCATGGCGTACGCCTCCTCGTCACTATGGGCCATGGGAATCCGTGGTCAGCCTTCTAACGGAGGGATTGGTGCAAAGCGGCTTGGATGTAACGTTGTTTGCCACCGGAGATTCTCAGACCAGCGGGAAGCTAGTCGCCGTGTGTCCACACCCTTACTCAGAAGACCCTTCAGTCAATCCAAAGGTCGCGGAGTGCTTGCACATCTCCGAAGTCTTCGAACGTTCCGCCGAGTTTGATCTCATCCATAATCACTTTGACTTTCTGCCGCTGACTTATTCTGGACTGATTGATACTCCGGTAGTGACCACCATCCACGGTTTCTCATCACCATCGATCATACCTGTCTATAAGAAATACAACGCCCGTGGCCACTACGTGGCGATAAGCGAGGCAGATAAATCGCTAGAGCTCGATTACATAGCCACCGTCCATCACGGTATTGATATTGCGCAATTTCCCTTTTCCGAAGCCGAGGGCGAGTATCTTCTGTTCTTTGGTCGAATCCATCCAGAGAAAGGCGTTCAAGAAGCTATTCAAGTGGCGCAGCAAGTAGGAAAAAAACTCGTCATCGCAGGCATCGTACAAGATCGGGAATACTTCGAGACTCGGGTCGAGCCCTACCTTGACGGCGACGAGGTAGAGTATCTTGGGGCTATAGGGCCAGCGCAAAGACCGAATGTACTGGGTCGGGCGTTAGCACTATTACATTTGATCAGCTTCGATGAGCCATTCGGGCTGAGCCTAGTGGAAGCCATGGCGTGTGGAACGCCCGTCATTGCGTTTGGGCGTGGCTCAATTCCAGAAATCATCATGGACGGCGAAACTGGTTACATCGTCGAGGACGTTGAGCACGCAGTGCATGCGGTCGCTGCAGTGCAATCGCTTGACAGATCCGCCTGTCGGCAGGATGTTGAGCAGCGCTTCTCTCATACACGCATGGTGAGCGACTATGTGCGCGTGTACCGCGAGATCTTAAGAACGGAGGCAAGTCATGAATAATAGACCGTTAGTGACGCGGTATGAGGGTAATCCCATTCTCACCAAACACGACGTACCGTACCCCGTGGAGACCGTTCACAATGCGGGTGCAACCAGATTCGAGGGTCGCTACATTTTACTATTTCGCTCCCACCTGCAGAACGGTCGATCCATTATTGGTATTGCGCGTAGCGATGACGGTTACAACTTCCATGTGGACTCTAAGCCATTCATGGTGCCGTCCACAGAAGGCGTCTTCTCACGATTCGAAGAGTACGGCGTCGAGGACCCGAGAATCTGCTCTATAGATGGCGTCTATTACCTTACCTATAGTGCTTATTCCAGATTCGGTGTGCGCATCGGTCTTGCAAGAACCCACGACTTCAAGTCCGTTGAGAGAATATCGCTAATCAGTGAACCGGACATGCGCAATGTGGTGATATTCCCGGAAACTTTCAACGGTCGCTACGCCCGGCTGGACCGGCCGCACTCGGAGATTAACTCTTGGTCCATCTGGTTATCCTGGTCTCCGGATCTGGTGCACTGGGGAGAATCAGAGCCCGTGATTAACCCCGTGACCTATCATTGGGATCAAATGAAGATAGGACCGGGCGCTACGCCTGTAAGAACATCGGACGGATGGCTCAATCTCTTTCACGGTGTCTTCCCCACTATGGACGGCTCTGTTTATCGGCTCGGTGTGGCGCTTCACGATATTGCTACCCCAGCGACCGTGCTGGGTGTCGCCGACGATTGGATAGTGTCACCAGAAGATTCCTGGGAGTTGACTGGTTACGTGCATAATGTTGTGTTTACCTGTGGGGCCGTCGCCGAGGACGACGGTACTCTCAAGATCTATTGGGGCGCTGCAGACACTGTCATGTGTGCCGGCACAGCAAGGATCGCAGACCTTGTTCAGCTATGCCGCGACAAGCCGAGAACGGCATTGTGAAGATTACAGCAGCTCTCAGATCAGGCGGTCGCGACTTTCACGCCGTTAGTCGATCGGGACACTAATCTTCAATTCTCGTTGACTGTCACCGACACTGCCACTCATGCGTCCGCCGATACTAGCTCAGCACAGCTAAAGCTGGTGTTGATTCTAGACGTTAGGCGCTCAAGCTATGCGTAACCCGTTCCTATTCTTCAGCGATCTCGTAAAACATCCGCTCTTTTTCGAGCGCACTGATGATGTGTCATATAACGAAGCAAACCAACAATTCGGGTAATCTGGACTAAATTCATGGAGGTGAAACATGAAAATC
>JAOTYS010000034.1 GCA_029861795.1 Gammaproteobacteria bacterium
CGAGGGTACTGGAAACTATCGTTATAACCAGGGCGATTTGTCTGATGAGGCATTCGTTCGGGATGTCATCAATAACACGGTCGTTGAATTCGGTGGGCTGGACTATTTGGTCAATGCAACAGGGGTATTGTGGTTCGATCGCGACAAGTCCTTCAGCGAGATGGATTTGGATGTATGGGACAAGGTATACAGCATCAATCTCAAATCTTTTGTTCTCACCTCTCGCTATGCAGTCGCCGAGATGAAAAAACGCGGCGGTGGTGCCATGGTGCACATTGCCTCTGTCGACGCGCTCCGTGCAGACCTTAAACCACAAGACGCCTATGCGACATCAAAGGCCGCAATTATTCGCTTCTCCAAGTCCATCGCCATTCAGTGCGCCGCCGATGGTATTCGTTCCAACGCCATCCTGCCCGGACCAGTGCTATCACCCATGCAGCAACGGTGGCAGGGCAAGGCGGATGTTCAAGCCTCTGTCGCACAGAACATACCCCTTGGACGTCTTGGTACTACCCAGGATCAGTCCAACGCCTGTTTGTTTCTGCTATCCGATAAGGCTTCGTTCATTACCGGGACGGAGCTCGTGGTAGACGGCGGTGTGACTGCTCAATAGAACAAGTTTCGCGAGCTGCGTATCCGTTTTATTGGTTTCGTATCCACGGCATATCGTTTGTTGACCCCTATTAGGAGCAAGGCTACCATAAATTTCGCACCCCACGGAGGAGAGATCGAGATGACTAAATCGACAAGTAAATTCAAAACCCAAAATGCCAAGCGACGAGACTGGTCACGCCGCAAGTTCATCAAGGCGGGCGTGGCAGGAGCTGCTACGGCTTTCACTATGAAGAGCACTGGGCCCTTTATAAGAGATGCAAAGGCGGCCACGTTGGAGCTTCGTTGGTTGGGATGGGAACACTATAACGTCAAGAGTCTCACCGCGGATTTTGAGAAGAATTTCGACGTAAAGGTGAGCGCGGGATTCTTCGACGGCAACTCGGAGGCATGGAATAAACTACGTGTTGGAGGAACCCAGGATTTTGACTTAGTGATGGCCGATGGATTCTGGCCAAGGCTTTATGGCAAACAAGGATTGGTGCAACCGGTGGATTACAGCAAGCTCAGTAACTTGGAGTATGTGTTTTCGGATTTTGTACCGCCGTCTTATCCGCTGCTTCAGGAAGAGGATGGCGACAATATGATTGCTGCGCCGAATTGCTGGGGCGGTTACGGTCTCACAGTGAATACCGATAAGGTGGATGAAGCGGATTCTGAATCGGTGAGCTTGCTGTTCAATGACAAGTACAAAGGACATTTGTCCACCAGCGCAAGATTCGAGGAAAACATCGCGCTGGCAGGCATCCTTGCCGCGCACCAAATGGGCACCGTCGACAGTCCACGCCCAGATGGCAAAAGCTTCAATCCTTATGTGCTCACAGATGAAGAATTAGAAGAGTGTAAGAAGCTCTTGATCAAGCAAAAGGGGTTGCTGGTCAATCGCTGGAATGACGAGGATACCCTCGAACGATTATTAAGGGCGCAAGTAGTGTGGGCATCGCCCGAGTGGTCGGGAATCTATCGGCGCATCCATTTCGATCGCCTTGATGGCAATACCGAGCTCAATATGAAACATGTGCTCAGGCCAAAAGAAGGGGGCCTCGGCTGGGTCGACACCTGGGGGATCACTTCAGGCGTCACCGACAGTGAGAAGCTGGAGATCGCCCACGAATGGATAAATTTCCGTCTGGAGCGTGACAACATGGTCATAGTGGCCACGGAAATCGGATGGGCGCCAACGGTTGACGTGCGTGACCGCATTCCCGATCGCTATGTGGAGACCTTATTCTTAAACGAGACCGGCGCGATCCAGGGCCTTTATCAATTTGACGCGCCCTCTTCGCCCGAGAAGTGGGAACGCATCTGGTCAGAAGTTGAAGCGGCTTAACCTCACGACTAGAACCCATCTCAAAATGCCTGCGTTTTGCCGATACGGCGTTAAAAATGGTCTCAAAATGCTCATGTATTCACATAAATACTGTGCTTTTTCGACCGTTTTCGCCTTGTCTCGCCTGCGCCCGCCTATTTTGAGAGTAGGTCTGGTCTGACCGCTCTGACACGCAGGGGCACGTCTGACGATGTGCCCCTGTGATCTCTATTTAACCCCATGAATAACCCGGTACTTAGAATCGACCGAGTCACCAAACGCTTTGGCGCAGTCCAAGCCGTAAAAGGGGTGAGCCTAGACATCGACAAGGGAGAATTCTTTGCCATTCTTGGGCCCTCCGGTTCGGGCAAGACAACTCTGCTTCGAATCATCGCTGGGCTGGAGACGCCGGACGTAGGCACGGTTCATATTGCTGATCGCGATGTGACGCGGCTGCCGCCTTACGAACGACGTATCGGAATGGTGTTTCAAGATTTCTTGCTCTTCCCCCACAAGACTGTGTCTAAAAACATCGCTTTCCCGTTGAAGATGCAAGGCGTGCTGGCCACAGGGCAAGACGAGCAAGTGCGATGGGCTTTGGATTTTGTTCGCCTAACAGAGGTTGCGGATCGCTATCCACATCAACTTTCTGGTGGACAGAAGCAGCGCGTGGCCTTGGCCCGAGGGTTGGTCGCGCGTCCCGAGATCCTGTTGTTGGATGAGCCACTGGCAAATCTTGATCGAGAGCTCCGCAAAGAAATGGAAGTGGAGGTGCGCCGTTACCAAGTTGAGCTAGGTATCCCCTTTGTGTATGTCACTCACAATCAAGAAGAAGCGCTTACCATGAGCGACCGGATCGCGGTGATGGATCAAGGGTTGTTCGAGCAGGTGGGCCCGAAGCTAGAGGTCTACGCCAAACCCGCAAATCGTTTTGTGGCGTCGTTTGTGGGATCCGCGAATAGAATTGTGGGGTCGCTAGTGGACGTGAACGGTGAAACTGCGTCGTTAGACTGGGATGGCGAGGTATTAAATGTGGTGCGGCCGAATGGCGCTGAGAAAGGCGACAGGGTAGAACTCTTCATAAAGAGCGAGCGTATTCGCATCGACAAGCCTGGCGATGGTGAATCTGTGAACAGCACTGAAAACCGAATTCGGGGACGACTACTAGATATTATTTTCAAAGGTCAGTACGCGGACTATCTGGTTCGTCTGAATAACGGTGCAGAAATCGTCGTCAGTGATACGCCGGACATATCCGCTGTAAGTCGGTCTGATGAGGTCGAGGTTTCGTGGCAAGTTGATGCCGGTGATTGTTTTGCGGTGAAGGGAGAAGCCACCCCGCAAGTCAGTGACAACTGATGTCTGCGACCGCTCTCACGTCTCTGCGGCATGATCAGCGTTTTCGCTTCGCACTACTTACGTTCCCTGGCGCTTTGTTCGTTCTGGTGTTTCTCATCCTGCCACTGCTATCTATCGTTGTTTTTAGCTTATGGCGCACCGAGAACTACGAGATAATCTCGGACTGGAATATTGAAAACTACAAGGTCATTCTCACCACCGCGACATATTTGAAGTTTTTGGGTCGGTCGGTATTGATGGCCTTGGCGGTGTCCGCAATCTGTTTGGTCTATGCCTACCCTGTTGCTTATTTGATCGCCAAACATGGTGGTCGATTTCGACTGATCTTGATACTCCTTACCGCCGCACCCTTTCTTACCGGCGTGATACTTCGCGTTACTGCGATTCAGCATATCCTCGGCCCGATCGGTTTGGTCAACATGGCGTTAACCACCTTCGGCATAGAGCCCATCGAGGTGTTGATGTACTCCAACATCGCCACCGCTATAGGTCTGGTCTATCTATGGATCCCATTCATGATCCTTGCAATCTATCTGTCATTGTTGAATTTCGACTTTGAGCTTCTGGAGGTGGCCAAGGTCTGCGGGGCAAAGCCGTGGCGGGCGTTTATCGAACTGACTTGGCCACTTAACCGCATGGGCACGATGATCGGGATTATTCTGGTATTTGTGCCGACCTTGGCGGCCAACGTGACACCGAAGTTTCTAGGTGGTGTTAACGGATCGCTGTACGGCAACATCCTTGATCATCAGTTTGGGGCCACCGGCACGTGGGCGTTGGGATCGGCCATGGGCGTCGTTCTGTTTGTGGTTTCGCTGGTGTTCATTGTTATCGTGTGGCGCAGCGTAAATCTGCGTCGCAGTGGATTTACTGGAATGGAGTCAAGACAGTGAGCGCGGTCAACCCCGGGGAGCGTTTGGTCATCACTAGTCAGACAGTGATGCTCATCATCCTGTACTTGTTTCTGTACTTTCCTATTTTCTACATTACCTACTTATCATTTGCCTCCAACAGTGTGTGGCCGTTTCCGCCGGAGTTTACCTGGGAGTGGTATCAACGCTTAGGCATCATGAGCGACTTTCATGCGGGACTAAGGAACAGTTTGATCATCGGTATCGGTAGTGGTGTGGTCGCCGCCTTATTCGCCACGATTGCGGTGATCGGAATTTTGAAATACCCCATGCGCGGGCGTGGACTGCTCATCGGAATTTATCTGTCTCCGCTTTTTGTGGCCCAGGTATTGATTGGGATTTCCACCTTGATGTTTAACCGCAATGTCCTGGGGCTGCCGGGTCATATCGGCTCCGCAATCATCGCTAACGGCACCTATGGGTTGTCTTTTGCGTTTCTAGTGTTGATGGCACAACTGTTGCGCTACGACTGGCGCCTCGATGAGGTGGCGATGGTGTTTGGCGCCCGACCCGCACGTTGCTTCTTTGAGGTCACCTTGCCGAGCGTTTGGCCAGCGGTGCTAGGGGCGTTTGTGGTCAGTTTTCTGCTTGGTTTTAACAATTTCGATATCTCGTTCTATAACTTGGGCGCTATTCCGACCTTGCCGACCATTGCATGGGGTACCTTGCGCCACGGTATTGAGCCGGAGCTGTACGCATTGGCTTCCATAGTCAATGCGCTGGTGTTTGTCGGTTTGATCCTGCTCTATGTGTTGATACGCTCGGGCTACGTTCGACTAGGTGTACCTGAAGACTGACGGTCGGGCGGTCTTAGCGACGAATCCTCCAGCCATTCTCCACTGCGACTGCTATGAGCTCTCCTGAATTTGCAGCTTTCTCTGAAGCCGAACATCGAGAACGGCTACAACGCGCACGCCAACAACTAAGGGCGGCAGGTATTGAGCTGTGTATAGCCGTAGCCCCAGAGGACTTGTACTACTTGGCCGGTTACGATTCCTGGGTGAGCGTCAATAGCCCGCAAGCATTGCTGTTTTCGGTAACGCAAAATGATGAACCTACATTGGTCGTTCGTGACGTAGATGTAGTGCTTGCCACGGAGTCCTCGTGGGTAAAAGACATTCGCAGCTATCATCTCTACGTTGATGACGTGGCGGCGCTTATAGCACAGGTAGCACGAGAGAAAGGCTTGATGGATGGACCAGTGGCCATGGAGCTTCAGTCCTACGCGTTGCCGCATTCGTTGGGGTGCGCGCTTACCCAAGCGCTGTCGCCCGCGCATGTTATCGATGCGACAACGTCGCTAGGCGATCTTCGGGTGGTGAAGTCTGCCACCGAGCACGGTTATACACGCCAAGCAGCCCGGTATGCGAATTACGGCTTGGATGCGGCCCGTGCCGCACTTAAATCCGGGATCATGGAGATTGAATTGGCGGGCGCTATTGAGGGTGCGATGCGTTCTGCGGGCAGTGACTATTGGTCAATTCCTACTGAACTTTCGAGCGGGCTGCGCACACCCGGAGGCCATGCGACACCGCGTGATCGAGCCATCCAAACAGGAGAACTGGTGCACATGGAGTTCGCCGGCGTGCACCAGCGCTATCATGCCGTTGCGATCCACACCATGGCTTTAGGTGATCCGGGGTCGCGGGCACGACAAGTGTATGAGGCGGTACGCACATCGTTGCGTGCCGGGCTGGATGTGATTCGCCCAGGCGTAGCGGTGAGTGAAGTCGAGCAAGCGTCGCTTGAACCCTTGCGACAGCGCAATCTTGATGAGTTTGCGCTGATGCGATTTGGTTACGGTATCGGTATCGCCTATCCGCCAATCTGGCTTGAAACACTCCAAATCAGCCGTGGCTTTGATCGCACGCTGCAACCCGGAATGGTGTTTGTACTACACGGTTACGTGCAGCTCTTGGATGAAGGTATCGGTGTGATCCAGGGCGGGACTTGGGCGTTGACCGACTCGGGATTGGAGATGCTGGTTGGTGGTGGCGACGTGGGTTTGGAGGTTATCTGAGCCGCTGTGGTCTGTGGTACCGATGGCGCGTATCATTGAGTTTCAAAGTTACATGATTCCAATTAGGAGGAGGAGAACATGGCTAATCCCATTATCTATGGACCCGCTTATAGCACTTTCGCACGCACTGTTCGCCTCGGGCTTGAGGAGAAGGGTGTGCCTTATGAACTGCAAGAGGTAGATCTGTTGAGCGGTGCCCATCAGTCGGCAGAGCATCTGGCACGACATCCTTTTGGTAAGGTGCCGGCCTTTTCCCACGATGGCTTCGACCTTTATGAGACCGGCGCTATTCTGCGTTACATAAACGATACGTTTGATGGCGTCGCCCTTCAGCCGTCTGATGCGCGCCAGCGTGCACGCATGAATCAGATTGTCAGCATAGTAGATTCATATGCCTACCCGTGTTTTATCACCAATATTTTCATTCCGCGTGTGGTTGCACCGATGACGGGCGGGACCACAGATGAGGCGGCGGTGGAAGCGGAGATGCCAAAAGCAGAGACCTGTGTGCGGCAGCTAGACAAGCTAGTGGGCAATAACAAATATGCAGCCGGCGACACGCTGAGCATGGCGGACCTAGCACTGGTGCCGGTGTATGACTACTTTTCGCAAACGCCGGAAGGTCAGAAGTCGCTACAAGCTGCGCCCAACCTGCAGCGTTGGTGGTCGTCGATCAGTGCGCGCCCAAGTGTGGAGAAGACCAAGCCCTCGATGGGATGAGTGCTACTGCGCAATCTTTAAATGACCCTTGGATTAAAGCGGGTTCCCTGCGGTCTTTGAAGCGCAAAGGGCGTATCGTGCGCCGTATCGACGGCAAACAGATCGCCTTGTTCGATACCGCTCACGGTGTACTCGCTTGCAACAACCGCTGTCCTCATGAAGGTTATCCACTGCGCGAAGGCTCGCTGGATGACCGCTGTGTACTGACGTGTAATTGGCACAACTGGAAGTTTGATCTAACAACGGGGGGCAACCTATACGGCGGAGATCGTTTGCGTGTGTACCCCGTCGAGCTGCGTGGCGACGAGGTGTGGCTGAACCTGGCCGATCCGCCTGTTGAGGCTCGTCAGCAGGAGATTATGGCTAACCTACGGCAAGCGTTCGATGACAATGATTATCAAAGGATGGCGCGCGAGCTCGGTCGACTGTGCCTGCTCGGCGTAAATCCTGTTGAGGCGCTGGTTCACGCTATAGGGTGGTCGTATAACCGGTTGGAATTTGGTTGGACCCATGCCTATGGCGGCGCTGCCGATTGGCTCACCCTTTACCATGAGCATGCCGGCGATGAGGAGTCGCAACTCATTTGTTTGTTGGAGGCCATCGCCCACATTGCCGACGAGGTGCTACGAGAAAAGACCTATCCGTATAGCGATCGAATCTCTGACTATGACGAAGACCAGTTCGTTGAAGCCATTGAACGCGAGGATGAGTGCGAGGCCGTTGCCCAGCTTCGCGGCGCATTCGCCGGCGGATTGAATTTTCAACAAATCGAGCGAGGCCTGACCAGGGCCGCTCTGCAGCACTACAACGACTTTGGTCACTCATTAATCTATGTGACAAAGGCGCGCAGACTCATCGAGCACTTGGGTGAAGGTGTAGCAGAACCATTGTTGCTGTCGTTGGCACGAAGCATGGTGTACGCTACGCGTGAAGATAATATTCCGAAATTCCGCGGTTACCGCGATGCCCTTAATGCATGGCGGACTAGGTCAAATGGTGTCAATCCACACATGGACATGTGGCGTGGGCTTGGCATCGATAAAGCGCTCGAGCTCACTGTGGATTGTAGTGCTTCCGCGCACGATTCTCTGTACGCAGCAATGCTAGGAGTCAATGCAGCCAACATGTTAGCGTTTAGTCTGCGGCAACAGCATAAGGTCAGAGTTCCGGTTTCAGACAATGTCGGGTGGCTTGATTTCACCCATGGCATCACTTTTGCGAGTGCGGTGCGTGAACAATGCACAAGGTTTCCGCAGATGTGGCCCGCGGGGCTTTTGCAACTAACCTGTTTCTGTGGCCGTAATGCTGCGTTTACAGAAAAGCGGGCTGACCTAGACGGTTGGCACGTGCATGATGCTGACGCTTTTTTCGCCAAAACAATCGAGAGTCTGCTTGACCATAACTGCGATGAGTTTATCGTTTCAGTGCATCTATTGAAGACTGTACTTGCGGCGCGAGAAGAAGTGTGGGCTGACCTACCGAAGGAGGTCAGTGACTATGTGCTCGCCGCTGTCAATCGTTTTCTCAACTCTCCGCTCAAACGTAAGCAGGCGCGGCGAACGGTATATCAAGCCATGAAGTTCGTAGCCCGCGATGGTTAAACTACTGCTTCACTAAAGCTTGAAGGTTTTCTCGGGTGTCCGGTGACAACCCCTGCGTGTGGCGATCAAGTTGTCTCACGAATTCTGGCGGCTGGTGTAGCGCTGCGCCCCAAGCTTTGCGCACGTCGGCCGCACGATCCCGTAGCAATACCTTCAAGAGCCCACCGATTATTTGAATGCCTTCCATGGTGGAGTCGCAGGCAAGTCCATGCAATGCGTAGCGTGACGGATTTGGGACATTGACCATAATCCCGGCTTTGGCGACTACTACCGCCGGTTGCGCCTGTTCCAATAGATAATCGAGAAACGGTGTTGGCGCCGCGGACAAAGCGGCAGCCGGCAAATAGATTGGCTTAGTTGAGGACTTTCCGTGAGACGGAGTGAGCATATCGACCCGTATATCTTGCCCTCTGAAACGAAACGCTGTGGAGGTCGACTTGTTGTCCAGGATGGGCACCTCGAACAAACCCATGCCAGAATCTACCAAGGCTTGTTTTCTCTCTGTGCACTTCGTCGGAACCCCAACAATTATTTGATGACTTGCCGGCTGCGCAGACGGCGTTGTTTGCGTCTGTGGGATCCAGCTTACTCCTAGTATATTGCTGTAGATCGACCAGGGCTGGGTCCCCACCAACACGCCCCCTGCCACAAAGATGCCGACCCGCTCCAACATCTCAAGCACTCGGGCCTCAGCGCTAGTGACTGTTGCAGCCCCACCTGAGATCAGCATCCTGACCAGTCTTTGTCGACGTTGAATGTGGGGTTTCGCTTGCTCCCACAGTGATTTCTCGCTATTGATTTGTCGGCGCAGCTCGACCGAATCCGGCCCCAAGTAGTGCTGGGATCTGTTGCTTCCCACTGTGAGCTGAAGGTACCAATGGACCTGATGGCGGATATTCTTGGTGACAAAGGATAGCCCGCGCCCGCTGGGAGCGGCCTGCTCGGCGCGAGCGTTTAGCAGCTCGTCATACAACGCAGGTAGGTTGTCGGGTAGATTATCCAGATGAGTATACGTCAAATATCCATTATACTACGTATAGTACTATACGCAGCATCACTTTTACAGCATATACTTCTTTAAAATCAGAAAATCTATCCCTGACTTCGCTTATCCATACTTATGCCGCGGCCGGCATTTTTGGGTAGCGGTAGCGCGGCATGCTCTACCAGCACCTGCCTGAGTTGAGCTTGCACCGATTCTTTAAACTTCATCAGTTTTCGAGCGTTTAGATCGAAGCCAAGCGCCATCACCTCGTTGGTGGCGGCCACAAAACCTTGCGTTTCGTGAGACATGGTGTGGTGCAGCCGAAAGCGTTTCTCGTCGGCACCTAGTAATTGTGTGGTCACGCACAACGGATCACCCAGCTGAACTTCTTGCAGATAGTTCACGTGGGTCTCTACCACCGCGTATTCCGCGCCACCACGTTCCTCAATGGGCACACCGTCGTTCGCCTTCTCCCAAAACGCGTAAGTAGCCTCGTCGCACACTAACAAGTAATAGGCCATGTTCATATGGCCATAGTTGTCGAGCCATTCGGCTTTGACGGTCGTTCGGTGGAGACAGGGTGCTTCAGTAATCATTCATCGTCTCACTCGGGTGTCCGACGAAAAAGGGAGAGAATTAGTTTTCAGCGCCTTGCAGTGAGGAATCCGATAGTAACGACATATTCGTTTCAGTGATTGGCTCGATTAACGCTTCGAATCGCACAAAAACGAATCTGTCCGCTTTTCCCTTTTCTACTACGACAGGTGGGTCAAGGAACCTTATAGAGCGATCCCAAGAAAGCTAGCTGTTCGCAGCCACCAGGTAACCGGATGCCTCACTGCCTTAAGGGGTTCTAAATTGAATGTGTTGCGCCATTAGATCCTCCAGGTTCCGTATTGAGAGTAGTAGTGTATCGGACCAAGTAGACCGTCAAGTTAAATCATTGTATCTGTGAAATGAAGAATTACTTGTCACGACGACTCATCCGCAGTCTTGTCCGATAATGGGCTATCGCCACCCATCAAGCGATCCAATCGTAGGCGGTGACGTTCGTCACTGAGGCGTAAGGCGCCGCCGTGCACCGCAACCAGTAGACCGATCGCAGTGCCTCCGGCGATCAAGAACATAATTAGCATTTGGTATTTGACCGCTTGGGAAGGTTCTACACCGGCGAGGATTTGGCCTGTCATCATCCCTGGCAACGAGATCAATCCTGTGGCCGCCATAGCATTGATAATCGGAATCAGTCCGGCCTTTATGGCTTGGCGCACCAGTGGCTTCAGCGCCTCATGCCGGCTGTACCCCAGGGCCAGCATCGCCTCGATGGAGGCGCGATCGGGCTCGGCCCTGGTAAATAGCAGATTGAGTCCCAATGCCACACCCGTCATGCAGTTGCCGAGGATCATCCCGAGTAGTGGAATCGCATATTGGGGGTTGTACCACGGCTGCGGCTGCACTTGCGAGGTGAGAGCGAAGACCGTGACCGCTGTGCTGGCGAGGAGGATGGCAGCGCTGCCAAGTCCGTAGCCCCACCAGCCTGCTAAACGTCGCTCCTGACGCGCCATGGCCTCGTAGCCTGCAAACAGGATCATCAGTAGTGCCACTGCGGCGGTGAGCCAAGGAGAAACTAGTGCGAACAAGGTCTTGAGTAGCAAGCCTACCAACGAAAGCTGCACCACCATGCGCAACGCGGCGATGACTAACGATTTTTCAAGGTGCAACTGCAAACGAATCGAAAGCCCCGCGTTAATCATCAGCAGCAATGCAGCCACTGTCACGTCCCACCACGATAACGGAACTATGTTCATACCTTCTCCACCGTCACCTTCCCGGTTCGGTCCATGCGAAGGCAATGTTTCGCCAACCTCGCCACTTGGTTTTTGTTGTGGGTGACTATCACTAACGATGCACCATCGGTCATTCTCTGTCGCAACAGCGCCTCGACCTTCGCCGTAGCCTCGTCGTCCAATGATGCGGTGGGTTCATCGAGCAAAAGCACCTTGGGTTTCTGCACTAGTGCGCGAATCAGGGCGAGTCGTTGCGCCTCACCTGTAGATAGTCGACTCACCGTCCACTCGAACGCGTTGGACGGCAGCGAAACACGTGTCGCTAGGGCGTTGGCATCGGTGAGGTGTTCAGTTTTGAAGTGATCGGCCACCGTTGGCGCCCACCAACCCGGGGTAGCAGCAACATAGGTCACCTGCCGTCGCCATGCGGGCGCTGCAAAGCTCGATCGGTCAGCGCCTGCTAAGCTCACTGCCTCAGCTTCATTTGGGTCGAGTTCGGCGATGGCACGTAATAGGCGGCTTTTCCCCGCACCTGACGGTCCCATGACCGCCAGCGCCTCACCAGTGGCGAGACTAATGTCTAATGGTTCGCACCCTGGCCGCTGAAGCTGGCACACCTCTAACAGATAGGTCACTGCAAACGTGGTCCGCGGTGGCCCAATCTGTTAACGCGGATCACTCGCAAGGCCTGGCATGCTCATGCAAATATGTCTGCGGGCGCTCAAGAAATTTTCTATTCGAAACATCGGAACTGCAGCGTACCGTCGCGTTCGATTTTGTCCACCAGTGCGATCTCCCAGTCAAGGTACTGCTGCATTCTTCGATCTGAATCCTCAGAGTAGTCGTAGGGTTTGTACCACATATCGTTCTCGTCAGGATTAACGTCGGGTGAGCTTGCAATCCGCTGTTGCATACCACTCGCCTTTGGAAAGCCCGCATCGAACCAGGCGTGGTTCCCGCCTGCAAGTACACGGACGAGCTGGTTAGGTCGCGTCTGCGTTAGGTCTTTGGCCGCAAGATGCGCTACTACGTCATCGTTAGATGTCAAAACTAGCAGACCCACCGGCGGCATCAGTGTAAGGTCTGCATCCAAGCGCGAACGTACCGCCCAGAAGGCTCCTGCTATATGGTTCCGCCGGTACTGCAAACTGTTGCCGAGATCCATCACTGCGACCGATTCGCGAGAATCGAGCGCGGCTTTGAGTTCGTAAGCCGAGAGCGTTTCGGCTTCCTCGAAGCCTAAGATCCGCGGTCGATGAGGCCCAGTCTCTAGGGTGTCGCCGTCGAACGGGGAGTCCAACACGTAGACTGCAGGCCACCCCATTTGCAACAACCACGACGCAGTCATGACAGCGCGTACGAGTTGATCGTCGACCAGTACGACTCGGGCACCGCGAACCGCAACATACTCGTCGGTCGCCTGCACCAGTTGCCCTCCCGGAGCGTGGCGTGAACCTGGTAAATGACCGGCTTCGAATTCTTCCGGGGAACGTACATCCAGTAGATATAGCGTACGTGTCCTATCATCTTGCCATGCAGCCAGTTTGTCGTGGCTTATGTGTCGAATATTAGATCGCTTTGCCACACGCGCGGCCGCCTGTTGCGCCAGCAAGAGTCCTTGATTTGATGGTTCAGCAGCAACACGATCAGCCTGACTCTCGAGCTCATAGCCACTTAGTTGCCAGCCCATGGTGCCGTTTTTAAGTGCCATCACGCGGTTCGAAATACCGGCGTTGATCAGTGATTGAGTGCCGATGATGCTGCGGGTTCGGCCGGCGCAGTTCACCACGATGTCAGTCTGCGGGCGCGGTGCGATATCGTGAATGCGGTAAACCAGTTCGGCGCCAGGTACATCGATACCCTTGGGAATACACATTCGTTGATACTCGGTGAACGGTCGAGCGTCGACCACCACCAAGTCATCTCCATTGTGTTGACGTTGGTGCAATTCTTGCGCGGATATGTGAGGTGTTTGATAGTGGCGTTCGACAAACTCACCGAACGCCTTGCTCGGGACATTCACCCCGCTGAAGACCTCTAATCCGGCGTCACGCCAACTCGAGACTCCACCGGCCAGTATGGTGACATCTGTATAGCCCAACTCATGGAGCTTGCTCGCAGCACGACGTGCTAGGCCTTCTTTGTCAATGGGTCCGCCATCACATACCACGATGGGTGTGTTCAAGCGTGGAATGCGATCGGCGAGCATAGTTTCAATGTGGCTTAAGGAAATACTCGACGCTAGTAATAAGTGTTCTTGCGCAAATACACCTTGTTCGCGCACATCGACAAGCGCGATTTCGTCTGAACTCGTAAGTCGGGCTTTGAGCTCGTGAGGTTGGATAGTGTTTGTCACGGTCGCTTCGAGCCTCGCGCTTCTCGGATATCGGTGTGCGCTGGGAAGTGTTTCCAATTGCCGCTCTCTGCATCGAAATAGCGGCGGTTGTGCAACTGTTCCAGTGCAAGCCCATACATGTGAAAGTTGATCACCGGCGTGGCGCCGGAAATATGGATAGAGTGTAGGTCCTCGGCAAGCATCGCCACCCCAGTGTTCGCTGAGACGGTTTCGGTTCCAACTTGTTCCACCGTGTTCGGCGTGCCCTGATAGAAACGATTTAGTTCATGGCCCTCGATACCCACGACTACGGCCCAAGTTGTGTGATCGTGAGCAGGGGTGTCGACCACGCCACAAGCAACGTTTAGGTATAGCGCGAAACGATGATCCACATCCTCGGCGAGACGATAAAGGCATGAATTTCTCGAAGCTGTGGCGTTAGGCGGTGGAAACTCGTGCAGCGCGAAGAGATCTTTTTTCTTAGAGAGCGCAATCAGCTCTGCCTTGATTTTCCGGAGGGACTCTCGGCTTATACCGTGACTCTGCTCAATCTGCCTTATGCTATTCACAGTTTGATCGATCGCAAGGTGTCGTTTGTCCACTAGATGTACCGGAGGTTCATTCATTTGGTTACGTTTGATTCGAGAACAGTGTTTCGGATTGATGACCAGCTTGGCTAAGTGGCTGCATAATGAGCAAAGGAGGCTTGGTTTCGAGACATGATGTACTCGCCGGCCGTGATGGGCTCATATAGTGCCAACTCGTCTCGGGATAACTCCATATCACGGGCGTCGATTACGGCATTGGAATCTGGGTCACAGAATATTGCAATGGAATGACGTTTGTTGCCAGAGCGGTTGATGACTCGGTGTTCGGTGGAGATAAGGCGATTGTTACTCCAGCGTTGTAACAAATCGCCGATGTTGACCACTAGTGTGTCTGGAAGCGGGGGGGCGTCAATCCATTCGCCATCACGACCGCGAACTTCAAGACCGCCGTTCGAATCTTGTAACAGTAGCGTAATACAGCCAAAGTCTGTGTGTGGTGCAACGCCGTAACGCTCATCAGCTTGCGGTGGGTAATAGACCAGTTGGCCGCGACCCAACGGATTGTGGTAGCGGCTTTGGAAGAAACTTTGCTCTAATCCCAGTCCAACAGCAATTGCCTGCAGAATCCTGATGCCGCATGCCAATACAGACTGATAATAAGGATAGATCGCAGATCGCAGGTCCGGCATGAAACTTGGCCATCGGTTTTTGCCCACAAGGGGATGCCCAGCCAGTAGGTCTGGGTCGTCTTTGGGTGTGTCGGGTCCCCAGAAGAGGACCTCTTTTAAATCATAGGTATCCGCACCATGCATGGTGGAGTTTCCCATTGCCATGAAACCGCGATTTAACTGATTGACCGAGATAGTCTGCTTCTGTTCGAGAGGAAAGTCGAAGAAACGCCTGGCGGCCTCGGTGGCCGCATTAGTTTCAGCTGCGTCGATACTGTGGTCACAGACATAGAAGAATCCTATCTCCGTTGCAGCTTGGTAGATCTTCGCTGCCACTCGCTGAATATTATTGTCAGCTTGATCCCAGCCTGTACCGATATCTATGACGGGGAGGTTGGTGACGGTCATTTCCGGCGGATGGCAAGGTGTCATCTAGGTAGGTAGATCTCGTTCGAGATGCTATGCTAACTGATGCAGACTAATGAAAATGATAAAGCGCGATCCGGATGTTCCCACATCAGTGCGAAACAGACCAGAATCTAAGAATTAAACTAGACTTGAACTGGTAAATCGGATTTGACCTCGGACAGCAAACGCATGACAATTCGCGCGGCTCTTTTATTGTTGTGTATGTTAGTAGCAGTTCCAGTGCAATCACAGCAAGAGAGTTGGCTACACGTTGACACCGACGCCGCGACCTTAGCAGTCATGCGCGGTGACCGGGTGTTAAAGGAGTTCGATGACATATCGATTGGCCGCGGTGGGACATCCGCCCTTAGGGTGCGAGATGACGCCACCACACCTTTGGGGGTTTTTCACATTCTGTGGATCAACACCGACAGTATGTATCATCGGTTCTACGGATTTAACTACCCGACCTTGGAACAGGCGACGCCAGCACGCGAGCAAGGGCTAATCGATGGCTCTACCTACAAGGCAATCTCCACGGCTCTCCAGGCAGATCGCCTGCCGCCCCAGAATACACCGCTGGGGGGGAACCTAGGGATCCATGGGGTAGGTAATGGTGATATGCGTATCCACGAAGCGTTCAACTGGACCAACGGTTGTATTGCCCTGACAAACGAGCAAATCGATGCCCTCGATCGGTGGGTGCACGTGGGCATGAAGGTTGTGGTTTATTGAAGATCCTTGATCTCAAGGAATAAAATAGGGACTCCGCCCTAAGCTCTGTAAGAATGTGATCTAACTATGGAGAAAACAATATGAAAACCAAGTTCAATAAGACAATGAAATACGGCACGACGGCTGTGCTCGTGGGATTGCTGATGGGTTGCGCCACGACAAAGGACCTAAAGGAAGTACGAGGTATTGCTGAGGAGGCCTTGTTGACAGCTGAACAAGCCATGCAGATGGCCCAGGAAGCTAAGCAGGACGCGGCAAACGCAAGCGGGGCAGCGATCGATGCGGAGATAAAGGCCGATCAAGCCATACGCGCGGTGCAGGATCTCGACGAGAAAGTCGAGCGCATGTTCAAGCAGACTATGCAAAAATAACCATTGGGGGAAGGCGCCTTAAGCCGGCAAACAGTTAGGAGGTCATAGAATCCCTTCGGATCTTGGTTGCAAAGCCACTCCGGGGTAGCCGAAAGGTAATCGGTTCAGCTTTCGGTATCGATCTGGAGTGGAATGCCTTGCGGGTTCCTTACGAGCTGCTGGGCGCGTTTGTGGTCGATTCTATAGCCCGGCCGATCTTCCGTAGCCGCCAACATTGCACGGACCAGGGGTGTCAAGCTTAGTGGCTGGGCGCGTGGCTCATCACCGAAGGGTGGGTGGGCCTCTAGGAATAGTTGGCCCAGGTGCCAGCCCACCTTGTACGGTTGGTGCACGATTCGCACCGGCGTACCTTCTGGCACAGTTCCAAACAGCGTTTCAATGTCTTCTGGGTACAGGCGCACACACCCGTGAGTAACCCGCATACCAATCCCGTAAGGCTTGTTGGTGCCGTGGATAAGATACCCGGGTAGGCCTAGTCTTAATGCAAACTTCCCCAGTGGATTATTCGGCCCCGGCGGCACCGTCCGGGGTAAAAAGTCCCCTTGGGCTGCGTGCTCTGCGCGAATAGATTCAGGTGGAATCCAAGTAGGATTTTCCGTCTTTGCGATGATAGTCGTTGACCCGAGAGGGGTCTCCCAGTCGCCGCGTCCGATACTTACCGGATAGGTGATTACCTGGGGTAGTTTGCCGTCTTTAGCTGGTGGGTAATAGTAAAGCCGCATCTCTGGCACATTTAATACGATCCCCTCGCGCGGCCCATAGGGCAGCACATAGCGAGTTGGCAGTGTCACGCGGGTCCCTTCGCCCGGGAGCCAAGGATCGACATCGGCGTTCGCTAGGGTGAGCTCCTCATACCCAAGATCATGACGCCGTGCGATATCGCCAAGCGTATCTTCCTCGCTCGCAACCTCATACTGTATTTGACCGACAACAGATTGATCTTCTGGGGGCAATATAAAAGTCGCCGCCTCGAGCGGCGTCATGGCGCTTAAGCACACCAGAAGTAGGGGCACTGAAAAGATGCGGTGGAGTTTCATGACCTTATCATGACCATATAGTCCCTAGATCGCTGCTATTCAAGTAACGACATCACCGAACTAGCCTATTTTCTCAAGATACCAATCTATGAATCGACTGGTGGACTGTTCCATCTTTGAGTATGGGCCCGGCTCATAGTAATCGGAGTTTACCCCTTGTTGGTTGGCTTCGATAATGCGTTTGTCCGATTCGGTGGTGACATCCCATAGCCATGTTAGTCGACTGAGATCGTAATCAGTGTCTTCTTCCGCGGTTTCATTGACCAGCCAGATGAGCTCGCAATCGGTCTCCTGTATGGATTTGGCGATGAAGCGATAGATTACTGCGTAGTCTGAATAGGCAAGAAAAAAGCTCACAGGTCCAATCTGGATATCGGTTGCACCCCCATCGTATCCCCTAATGTCTCCCAGCGGCGGTGCAACCGCTTTGCCATCCGGGCTGCCGCTGACATGCCCGGGGTAAAGCGGAGAACGCCAGAAGAAATATTCCACTTCGGTGCTACCCGGTGTGACATGGTCCACTGTCTTGGGAACCAGACCGACTTCTGTAGCTCTCGCCATCATCGCAGTATTCAGATCCGCCACTTGTTCGTGGGGTACTTCCAAGGTGTGTAATTTTGAGTATTCCCGATGCGCGATGGAGCAGTGATAACACTCGGTGTAATTCTCCACCGCGAGTTTCCAGTTTGCTTTGATCGGATACACTGCACGATGTGCGATTTTGGCTCGATCAAAGCCAAATGGTTTTGTACATTCATCCAGTTTCTGCTGCATTGTTTCGAAGTTCTGTGGCGCAACTGCAAAATTAATAAACATTAGCCCGTGGAATACACCGACGTTTATGCGTTTTAAACTATACAGTGACTTGTCGAATCCGTCCGGTGCATGACGTGCTGCGCGCAAATGCCCATCCATATCGTAAGTCCATCCATGATAGGGACACACCAAAGACTTGGCTTGACCCGAAGCTGCACTACAAATGCGTGATCCTCTGTGCCGACAGACATTGACTAATGCGTTTATCCTCTGCTGTTCTCCTCGGATGAGGATTACCGACTCGTTAGCTATTTCAAAGGTGATGTAATCACCCGGATTGGGAATTTGACTTACATGCCCCGCGTATAGCCAGCTATTGAGATACACTCGCTTGATATCGTGCTCGAATACTTTCAGATCGGTATAAAAACGTCGTTCCAAGCCATATCCCTGTCGGTAAGTTGCTATCAGTTTGGAGATTTCCGGCGTGGTCGCGCTGTCGTCGGAGACTCGCTTTATGCTCGAAATAGACATCGCTAGATTGTTGGGCAATGGGTCTAGTTGGGCGCGTATTGAGCACACTATGTGAGTCAACCGCGGGTATTGTATAGCCACCTTTGACGACAGTATCGGTCTGCGAATGGTAAGTCGTCAACCGTCGAGAACTAGTCTAATCAAATCCATGGCGATACTTCTCAAGGAATGGATCCAGTTCTGTGCCGGCTAGCCGGTTCAAATAATTGGTGATGGTGCAGTGAGCTATTTCTGCGATCGCCGCGATCATCTCTGATTCTGATATGCCTTGTTGCTTAAACTCTTCGAACTCCTGGTCTTCCAGCTTGCCTTTAGTTGCTACAAGTCGCTGTACCAATCTCTGTATCACGGCCGGCCGTGAAGACCCCCGCAGGGATTCTCCTTTTGCTAGTTGATCGATCATGGCTTGGTCAATTGCCTGCTCTGCAGAGGTGTAACGGTGTGCCGGAACACAGTAGTGGCAGCCATTGCTAACTGCCATTTCCATACATATCACTTCGCGATCTGTAGTGCTCAAGCCGCTCCTCTCGATTGCGCTCCACAATGCGAAGAAACCCTCTACGATGGCAGGATTGTTCGCCATGGTGCTGGTGACATTCCATGATGATCCCCATTGCCTCTCGATCGTCTTTAGAATTTCTTTGGTCCGTTGATCTGAGTCGTTCAATTTTATTGGAGGAATTCTTGCCATAGTCCGCTCCCATTATCTCGAAC
>JAOTYS010000035.1 GCA_029861795.1 Gammaproteobacteria bacterium
ACCTTGGAGAATCTTCGCGGTAAAGTCGTCGTCGTCACATTCATCTATACCGCCTGCGCTGACACCTGTCCGCTGCTGACAACCAAAATGGTGGGCATCCAGAAGACACTCGGTGATGACTTCGGCTCGAAGGTCCATTTCGTTTCCATTACCGTCGATCCGGAGCGTGACCGGCCCGAGGTACTACAACTCTATGCGGCGGCGCTGGGCTGCGACCCGGCGGGGTGGGCATTCGTGACGGGAACTGAGACCGAAATCACAGACGTTGCACGCGCTTATGGTGTCTACAAGAAGAAGCAATCCGCAGGAGATGTGGATCACAACCTATTGACCTCTATCATCGACCAGCAAGGCATGCTCCGCGTCCAATACATGGGTGACCGATTCGATCCGCACGAGTTCATGGATGATCTGCAAAGCCTTCTCGCGGCGGACCCGGCCTCGTGACAGATATGGCCTTGTGACAGATTTGCGTCAGCGAGTAGTGGCCGGGATACCGGCAGCGGAATGGCTGCCGCAGCTGGTCGCGCGGGTTCGGGCCACAGTCCATACCAAGTTGCTCGTCGCCTTCTTGGGCATCGTGGTCATGTTGGTTGCGCTTGGTGCAGTGGGGCTGCGTGTGTTGCAGGAATCAAACCAACGCGCCGAAAGTCTTGTTAACCTGCAACAGAAGATCGCCGCCTATCGACAACTACAGGACAACACCACCGAACAGCTTTACACTGTGGTATCGGCGTTGTTGACTACGGATCAAAGCACGCTCGATGCGATGCGGCGTCAGCTGAACCAGTTTGCCTACGACTTTGATCGAGCGCAATTCGTCGCCCACGACGAGATCGACCTCCTCAATCAGATCGAGGCCGACTATGCAGAGCTCATCAGGGTAGGCACCGATATTATCGAGTTGACCCGCGCCGGCAAGTTAGCGGAGGGGCGGGAGCTTCAGCGCAAGCAAGCGATTCCACTCGCAGATCGGCTGGAGCGCTACACCAATTCGCTTGTCAACAAGGCCGAAGCCGACATGATCTCGAGCGCCGAGGTGAGTAACCAAGCGTACATCACCTCTCAAACGGTGGTCATTGGTGTCGCGTTGGTCAGCATCATCTTGGCACTGGTGCTCGGCTATGCGATCTCCTGGTCTCTGGTGGGACCCGTCAAGCGAATGGATGCCCGATTCAAAGAGATCGCCCGCGGAGAGTTCTCGGGAGGAATTGAGGTAGCGAATCGGGATGAGCTAGGGGACCTCGCAGAGAATCTCAATAACATGTCTGAAGAGTTGGGGCGCTTGTATAGGGAGATCGAGGCGACAAGCCGACACAAGTCCGAATTTCTAGCCAATATGTCCCATGAGCTGCGCACTCCATTGAACGCCATCATCGGATTTTCAGAGGTATTGGCCGAGCGCATGTTCGGTGAGTTGAATGAAAAACAGGCGGAATACATTCAAGACATCCACGAGTCTGGCCAGCATTTACTTTCACTAATCAACGATATCTTAGACCTCTCCAAGGTCGAAGCCGGCAGAATGGAGCTGGAGCTAAGTAAGTTCGATATAGGAGCCGCGTTGGAGAATGCCTTTACACTCGTCAAAGAGCGCATGGTCCGCCATGGGGTAAACCTCGATGTCGAGCTGGCCCCAGACTTGGGAGACATGGTTGGCGATCAGCGAAAATTCAAACAGATCCTCCTCAATTTGCTGTCGAACGCAGTCAAGTTCACCAATGAAGGTGGCAGGGTTAAGGTCGAGGCTGCACGTATGTCGGACAGGTTAGAGGTGACGGTCAGTGACACCGGTATCGGCATCTCGTCGGAAGATCAACGGGTCATCTTCGAGGAATTTCGCCAAGTGAGCTCGGATCACGGAAAAACGAGCGAGGGAACCGGGTTGGGGCTTACCCTGACGAAGAAGTTTGTGGAGATGCATGGCGGGAAGATCTGGGTGGATAGCAAGATCGGTAAAGGATCCACGTTTGGATTTTCACTGCCACTCACGCCATCAGAGAGTATTCAAGCCTTGACCACCTCGTCAGATGAAGCAGTCGCGAACTGATCACTACAACATGCGCTATGGGGGGCAACTCACGTTATGGGTGATGAGCTGATCTTGATCATCGAGGACAACGAAAAGAATCGCAAATTGCTGCGAGACGTCCTGAATGCCAAAGGCTATCGGACATTGGAGAGCGAGACGGCTGAGCACGGGATTGAGATCGCTCGTGAGAGTCACCCAGCACTAGTCCTGATGGACATTCAGCTGCCGGGGATCGACGGCATCGAAGCCCTACGACGGCTGCGCGCGGACTCGATGACAGCGCATATTCCAGTCATCGCGGTCACCGCGTCAGCAATGCATTACGACCGTGCGCAGATTGAGAGCGCAGGGTTCGACGGGTATCAATCCAAGCCGGTTAAGATCAAAGAAATCCTCGAAGCAATACGTGAAACGCTTGATCGCGGTGTCGGTGAGGACATCTGTGAGTAGTTCAGCAAAAATTCTGGTGGTCGACGACACGCCGATGAACGTCAAGCTGTTGGCTGATCGGCTTTCGGCAAAGGGTTACGACATCGCTACCGCAGGGTCTGGTGCGGAAGCGCTGAAACGCATGGACGAATGGCAGCCCGACCTCGTGCTCTTAGATGTCGTGATGCCAGGAATGAGCGGGTACGAGGTATGTCGTAAGATACGAGAAAATACTAACACCAGTATTCTTCCGGTAATCATGATTACTGCACTCGATCCCGGTGAAGAGAGAATCAAAGGACTCGACGCTGGAGCCGACGACTTCCTAAGTAAGCCGGTAAATACCGCTGAACTGGAAGCACGCGTTCGATCTTTGCTGCGCATTAAGGAACTGTACGACAAGGTACAGTCGCAAGCCGCGGAGCTTGCCCAGTGGAATAAGGAGCTAGAGTCACGGGTACAAACGCAGGTGGAGCAAATGGAGCGCCTGGCCCGACTTAAGCGATTCCTTTCACCGCAGGTCGCCGAATTGATCGTCTCTTCTGGCGACGAATCAAGGCTCAACAGTCATAGAAGCCAAATCGCCGCGCTATTTTGTGATATACGCGGATTTACTCGTTTTTCTGAGACTGCCGAGCCGGAAGACGTTATTGCTGTCCTGCAGACTTATCACGAGGAAATGGGCAAGCTCATTCATGAATTTGAAGGAACCATCGACCACCGGGCAGGGGACGGTATTATGGTGCTGTTCAACGACCCCTTACCGTGTGACGATCCAGGCGTGCAGGCGGTGCGGATGGCGGTCGCCATGCGTAAGCGCATGAACGTTCTTGCGGGTGAATGGGGAAAACTCGGCCACGAGCTCGGATTTGGAATAGGTATGTCGATGGGTTATGCAACGCTCGGTCTGGTTGGATTTGAGGGGCGCTTCGACTACTCCGCACATGGAAGTGTCGTCAACCTAGCGGCGCGGTTGTCTGATGAAGCAAGTGATGGTCAGATACTAATTAACCAACGAGCTTATGCTGCAGTCGAGGCTCAAGTCGAGGCGGAACCGATTAGGGAGCTATCTCTAAAAGGTTTTCAGCAACCGATAAAAGCTTTCAATATAAAAGGCCTGAATTAACCGGAATTGGCCGAATCCAAGCTCGTTAGAGAATACCGCGTTCGGGATACGGTTCATTCCGCGCGATTCTTCCGTAGGCAAATCGACTCAAATCGAGAGTTTGAAACCTTTTGTGCAACATTAACTCGGCACTCATGCAGGTGACTGATAGTGAAGCGAAAGGTACAAGCCCAACGCTCAAAGGCGCACGGTCAATGCTATCCGGTTGCGTTCGGTAGCGGATGCCCTGGCATTAGCTCATAGGGGTGCACCCACCCCGGAAGCGCTTTGATATCCTCCAACCATCGGCCGACATTCGGGTAGGTGGTCCAGGTGACGCCTATTTCATCCGGCCAGAAAAGATACCCGCACATCGAGATATCGGCGATAGTAGGGCGATCTCCGAGGGCGAACTTTCGCGTCTTTAGGTGGTCATTCAGAACGTTGAGCGCTCCTTCCGATCGTCCACGCAGAAATTCTGTGACAGGCGTCTCCCCGGTTTTTCCGAAAGTTCGCAAAAAACGCAGGGTGGCCGTGTAACTGGTCAGCTTGTGATTATCGAACAGAAGCCACCTTAGTATTTCCCGTCTTTCATCCTCATTCTCCGCGCCAAACTGACCAAGCTCGTTCGCGAGGTAGTCCAGTATGACGCCAGACTGGCTGAGTTTCTTACCGTTATGTTCCAGTACCGGCGCTTCACCCATTTCATTAATCGCGCGATACTCAGGTGTGCGTGTCTCGCCATTGAAATAATCCACAAACCGCGGCGTCCAATCCGCCTGACAAAGGTTCAGCATCAACGCCGCCTTGTAGGCGTTGCCGGACTGTGCGAAGCAATACAATAGGTATTCGGCCACAAATGGTTCAAGTCTGATAGGTATCGCGAACCGTGCTCAATCTGGTGTTTCCCTGGACAGGTGTGCGGCGGGCATCCAAAACCTTCACCTCGTACCCAGGATAGGCTTGCCGAAATCGGCCCTGTTTCCACGCCTCAACCGTGATATCCCCACTCGCTGCAATTTCGAAGGGGTACTGTGGCAGCTGTTCCTTGTCACTTCTGACATCCGTCCCGTCTAGATATAGGAACCGAACTTCAAAATGTTCGATCCTTCGAATCTTGCGTTCCACGTTTCCTATGGTCGACATAGTCTTGTTTTTGCTAGTCGGAACGCGAGGACAGCAACAGACAGTGGACTGAATCTCAACTCGAGCCGCAATGCGGTCCGTGTTGATGTTGCGCTCGTGCCTAGTGAAAAAGTGAGTGGATTCGCTCGCGCAAGCGCTCTGCCTCCCCTAACAACGCGTTCTGGAAAGTCGCATCATCAGCAACTATATCTTTTTCTTCTAACAGAAGCATCGCCGCTGCACCATCACCGCTCACACCCTCCAAAGGGACGATCGCCACGCCCAAGGTGATCGGTTCGCTCTTCGTGCTTAGTAGAAATTCTTCCGAATACTTGATCTCGTTGGTCTCGTTTACCGCCCGTATGGTCGGACAACCCCACGCACAAGACTCATTTTGGACGGGCAGCAACTCAAAACACCGCTTACCGAACCACTCCTTTGAGATCAGTTGGCGACCGGGTTCGTTGAGATAGACAAACTCCATATCTCCTGTGACAACGATACATGGATGCGCTTCCTCTTCGAGGAAGGACCAGCGAAGGGATAGCTCGTCTTCGAGCGCCGACTTTGGCTTTGAGGAATCAGTGGCCATGCACTGTGTACTCCTCGGTTCCAGGACAGGAGATACTTTAGCGCGTTTAGCTGGAAAAGGGCAGATTTATTCTATTTTCTTTCAGCCCAAGGAGTAGGACACATGAGATCTGCAAGGAGTGCCGCAGCTGCACGTTCGAGCAGCCAGAACCGTTCATGGATATCGCACGAAGCGCCTACTCAAGCTCATCGGTATGATTCCCTTATAACCATTTTTTCTTTTTGAAATAGAAAAGCAGAATTAGGGCTATTCCGACAAAACCAATCCATAGTGCCGGGTAAGCCCACTTCCATTTGAGTTCGGGCATGTACTTAAAATTCACACCGTATATGCCAGCTACGAAAGTCAACGGTATAAAAATGGACGCAAATACCGTTAGGACTTTCATAACTTCATTCATTTTGTTACTAACACTAGATACGTAGATGTCTAGCAAACCAGATACCATATCTCTGTACGACTCCATCGCCTCTGATACCAGCAATGCATGATCATGCACATCCCGGAAATATATCCGTGTCTTGCCCTGAATTAACGCAGATTCACTGCGCCCAATCTCACCTAGTAATTCTCTTAGTGTGAAATCGATCTCCGCGTAACTATTAACTCGCGTTTGATGCGTTGAATGGTCGCCAGTGTTTCTGGTGTCGGATTAGTTAATAATTCCTCCTCCACTGAATCAAGGACTTCATCCAACGAGTCCTGCAAATGGAAGTATAAATCCACCACTGTATCTAGGATAGCGTAGGATAGGAAATCTGCTCCTCTGCTTCTGAAATGGCCTCTGCTGTTTTTGATTCGCTGTCTGACAGGTTCGAATATTTGGTCTTGCTTCTCTTTGAACGTAAAGACGTCATTTTTTAGCAGCAAAACGCTAATCTGCTCATGGTTGACAGTGAACTTATCTCCTTCCAGTGACAATCCTTTAAATACAAAAAACAAATAGTCATCATGCTCTTCGAACTTGGGTCTTTGATGGGTGTTCAGTATATCTTCAAGCACGAGTGGATGAATTCCAAAATGCTGACCGACAGCTTCTATTACGCCTACGTCCTTTAACCCTTCAATATTCACCCAGCTGATTGTGTCCTTCTCTTTGTATGGAAGGAGCTCGTTAACTGACTGAACGGTGTGCTCCTCGAATTCTTGCTGACTATAGCTAACAACAGAGATTCGAGTTTCCCCTTCTAGGACTTCGCCGACATGTACAAGTGACCCCGGCGGCAATCCTGCTTTTTTTGACGCACTGCTTAATGATTCAACCATTTGTAGTTACTTACATGGTTCCGATTATGAATCCGAGCAACGTTAGGATTCATAAACTTGCGCCGATTGTCGAGCACGTTCCGCTATGCTTATAACTTTTAAAGAGTTTATCAAGAGACACCTTACCAATATCCCTCCCCATCGGATGGCCCACGCCGCATTTAGCGTGCTCGACACATCTACATTCAAAGTGCTAATTGCTCATAGTCTTGAGTTAGGCCAGGTTCAAGCAGACGCGGCACGAAACCAGCTCTCCAGCTAAGTCAATAGTGTTCTCGATCTTATGCCGCTTGGGGAGCTCTAGTGTCTAGTGTGTCAGATCATCTGAAGACTGGTTCCGATTCCTTTGTTTGAGCTACTTGCTCAATCCCTCCGCCTTCATTGTTTCTACGACGGCTGGGCGGGCTGCAATGCGTCCCATGTAGTCGGTGAGAGTCGGCCAGTTGCTCATGTCCACCTTGTGATAATTGGTCCAACCAAGGATGGTGAACAGGTAGGCGTCCGCTATGGTGTACTGATCACCCATCAGAAATTGCCTGCTATCGAGATGCTGGGAGAGAAAATCACAACGCTTGCCAAAAGTGGCAATCTGATTTTCCTTCCACTCCGGCGTGATATTGGGGTTAAACAGTGCGCCGAGGGTTTTATGGAACTCTGTAGATATGAGATTTAACCATTCCAACATGCGGTAGCGATCCATTGTGCCCGCCTTCGGTGCCAGGCCAGACTCCGGCATCTGGTCTGCGATGTACTGCACCGTCACGGCCGCTTCGGTCAGGATCTGTCCGTCGTCTAGTTTCAGGGCAGGCACATATCCCTTTGGATTGACCTTGGTAAAGTCTTCGCCACTCGCGGTTTGCTTATTGGCGAGATCCACTTTCTCTAAGTCAAAAGTCAGGCCGGCTTCGCGCAGCGCAATGTGTGGTGCCATGGAGCAGGCGCCCGGAGCGTAGTACAGTTTCATAAATCCCTCCGATATCGTTGGGTTGCGGTGTGTTTACTGCGATCAAAGGGTCAGAGTACTTGAAAGCAATCCCAATGGCCAAGTGAATCGTGCCGGAAATCTGACTCTCCGTCTGGTTTGATGGCCTGGGGTCGCAGGCGTATGATGCTTGCCGGAGGGGAAGGATCGACATGTCCTTCCACATTACAACTCTAACCCTCCGCTAACTTCGTCAGACTTTTGCTTTTTGAGGGTTTCTGCCCTCCGTTCTCTGGCATCAAGTTCATTCGCGCAATCAGACTGTGTTCTCTTCCAACGTGAGGAGACGAGTACTGACAAGCAACAGGAGGATTGAGATCATGGCAACATTTATTACACTTGGAAATTTCACGGAGCAAGGGATCCGCGACGTTAAGCAATCGACACAGCGCGCAAAAGCGTTCCAAGAAATGGCTGAAAAGGCAGGCGTAACAGTCAAGGCTATTTATTGGACGGTGGGTGCCTATGATCTGGTAGTCATCATCGATGCGCCAGACGGAGAAACCGCTACGGCTCAGCTCTTGAGTGTTGGAGCGATGGGCAACGTACGCACTCAAACACTGCGGGGCTTTTCCGCGGAAGAGATGGACGGCATCCTCGCCAATATGGCTTAGGATAAAAGCGGCCACGAGCTGCAGGTATCGCTGTGCGAGCTTTCCTGTCCACAGTATTGGTCTTGTGTCTCACACAGGAAAGCAACGCAGCGCCTGCAACTCGCACCGTCAGTTATCCGATGTCGGCGCTCACATCAAAGACGCTCGACACACCCGGGCGACGTACTGTAAAACCGATCGACCCGGGGCTAGACACGCCGGTGATCGGGCGGTCTGTGTTCGACTTTCTGTTTGCCGTTGAGCAAGACGGCGAAGTCGCCTACGACGTACCGTACCCATTTAGCGTTTTGCTCGCACGCATTCGGGCGAGGCTTTCGACGAGCGCGGGGGATCCACTCAAGCGGGTATTGATCCCCATCGGCCGCTCGCTGCATCGCCATGCCGCAGCACCCGATTATTTTCGCTATCCGCGGGTAGTGATAGGCGTGGATGCGGAACCTGCACAACGAGAGGGCGAGGCCGGCCTGTTGCTCAGGGATCGCCTCTATCTAGGCTACCAGGAAAAGGCGAACAGTATCGAGGTGATTAGCTATAACAATGAAGCGGGTCGGTTCGAGTTTCAATTGGTCCACAATTATGCGCCCGGACTGAAACCACGCGTGCACTATGCCAACCGGGCATTGTGCATGAGCTGTCATCAGAATGCAGCTCCGATTTTCCCGCGACCACCATGGCTAGAAACGGATGCCAACTTCAAGATCGCCACCCGCATTAGTGAAGCTCGTCCCAGCGCCTATACCGATTCCCTGCTTCTTTCAAGATTCGGTCCGCCGTCTATTCTCGATTACAGCAGCGACCGGGCAACTTACTATTCGAGCTATCAACTTCTTTGGCGTGAAGGGTGTGGAGGTGACACGCGCGAGGCGGTAAGTTGTCGGGCGGCAGTTTTGCTTGCATTACTGCAATACCGACTTACGGCTTCGTGGAACTTCGATGAAGGGTCGCCGCGGTATCGCGACGAATTTGTGCCCGTGGTGACCCGCAACTGGCAGCAGCGATGGCCGAACGGACTCCACATCCCGACCGCCGATATCCCCGACCGCAATCCTCTACTGACCGGGGAGCACATTCATGCCGAGCTCGATCCGCTGGCAGTGCGTCCGCCTCGAGCCACTTGGACCAATCCAAGACCCATCATTTTTACCAGCATGATCAAGCGTCTTGCCGAATTCCTCACCGAATCCGACGTCAAGCGACTCGATCGGTTCCTGTATCGCTCGACGCTCGAGAGCGAGGTCGCGCACGAAATATATGAAGGCACATGCCAGTTAGTAAAAACCCCCGAATCAAACGACGCTTGGCAACTGCAATTTTCCTGTAACGACTCGGAGCAGGACACCACACCAATCATTAGTGTCGGAGGTCGCATCTTGATTGAGGGCGAACGGCTGCAACGAGGAAAGATAGATCACCTGGTGCTGGATGGGATACCAGAGAACCTCTTCCTCAATCTGGGAAATGCAAGCGTTGATGACGATGGCCAAACTCGACAACTCAATGCACGTCTATTCTCAGATCAAGGCAAGCTTAACGCCAGGCGCCACGACGGCAATCTGATCCAGAGCATGACTCTGCGATGGCAACGATCAGCAGAGCTAGGGCGCGAGACGACTGCGGCCTTCAGAGGTCAAGTGCAGTTGAATATGCGTCACGACTTTTCTAAGGTTCGCCGTGCCATTGCGCGCATGGTTGGGGATACCCTGGCGGCCAAGAGCGATGCCCTGTCATCAAAACCGTTTCGCCGGCGAAGTATAGTGAGCGCCGTCTACCGCAATCTAGATATGCCCGCAATTAAATGGTGCTGTCACGATGTGGCGTCGAGGCTACCGTTGGTCGTAAACGAGCACAAATCTGTCTCTCCAAGTACCCCGTATGACACTGGCTTCGAAGCGCTACAATCGTTTCGCAACCACTGTGGGGCTTGTCATCAGACTACGAACCAATTCCCACCTGGTTTCTTGCACGGAAATACCGAAAAAACCATGCGCAATCTTGAGCATTGCGCGCCACGGATACTTTACCGGCTGAGCATGTGGGAGCAATCCGCTAAGGCTCGGCCACGATCTCCTATGCCACCGCAACATTGGATCCGCAGGGTAACGTTGTCGGAAGAGCATTGGCGACAGAGCGAGTCACTTAACGCGCTTCGCTCTTACGCTAGCGAACTACTTGGAGCAGAGAGAGTCTTCCAAGACGTAGACCAAGTCTTCACAACAGATTACGACGCCCTGCCTCCGTGTCTGCCTGACTAAACGGACTTGGTGCACCTCTACAAGACACGTCATCATTGTAGGTTCGCCTTCAGGCGAACTTAAAGGCTCGACGATATAGGTCGCGGCAAGATGCCGCTCCTACAAATGGAACAAACTCCCGTAGAAGCACCTTCCAGGTGCGATGTCATCCTGAGACATATATCGTGTGCCTGAAGGATCTAATCTCGTTTGGGTATGGGGCGCGTTATCTGACATGAGTATGTAGGCATAGCCCATACCCAAAGCATAGTGCTTTATTGGATCGATGGATGTACCTAAGGCGCACGTGTAAAGGACTCGCCACTATGAGCATCGCGAAAGCACCTGTGGGGCGAACTCATCCCAGCCTTCAGCCGATAACGCGATAGGTCGAACTTCACGCACACGCCCGATGGCTTGCGTGATCGTGAACCCGTATTGCCTCATTAAGAAATAGGATAGAAATAGTCCCGTTCTGTCCTTTCCTGCGCTGCAATGCACCAGAACACCCATACCTTTATCGATCTCAGACTCGGCAAATTCATAGGCCAGAGGGAGCGCTTTAATACAGCGCTCGTGGTCGCCGGGAAAGGGTGGAGCGTTATCTGACATCGGTATACAGGCATAGCTCATACCCATCGCTTCGAAATCTCTGGGATGACACAACACGCCATCATTCACCGACAGAACCGCGCCAATGCCGCCAGTCTTTAACGCGTCGAGGCGCCACGGATCTTGGTCCGGCCCAGGACGTCCAGCTAGTTGCCCGTCTATTACCCAGAAAACTTTGTCCATACGTTCGAAAGCTAGTTTAAGTGAAAAGACCTATTCGTCAGGCCAATAATCGAAATCAAATTCGACAAAAACGGATTCGTCATTATCCACATCTCGAGCATTAACACTGCCTTTTCAGGTATTAGACCGGCAATCCCTTGTTATGGCTATATATCATCGGCCGGAACGTTCGTCCTTGACTGCGTGCCGGAAATCTCCAATCCATTGCCTAAAGTCTGCCACATAATTGTACCCACAAACCGTGGTCAAGGCGCGCCCAGAGATAAGCTCAATGATGCGTGACGCTCGCGCCCGTATCTCGTCCATCGGGCTATAGGGATTTAGGTGCATGTTTGGCCCAGGCGGAAAGGCATAGTCACAGGTGAATAGCACGTCGTTATAGATATAGATGGTGAATCCAGGGGTATGGCCGCCGATGTGGTACGCCTCAACGCCATGTGCCACAAAGTCTCCTTCAAAGCGATCATCAATCGGAAACTGCTTGACCAAGGGTCCGTCCGCATCCAGGGCATGGAGATGGACTTTTGTGCTCCATTGCTCTCGATACAGGTTTGACGCGCCCATAAAATCTGGGTGTGTGAAGTAGATTTCTTGAACGGGCTCTAGATCTCGATTAAACGCCGATGGACAATCTACCCATAGCGCACAATCATCGGTCAAAATTCGGTAAGCGGCGTGCTCATAGCCGAGTCGCGGTACAGACATTAGCTGAGTGACATAATCATTGACTGGATTAGGTGTGACTCGATAAGTTCGTTCCGCCTCCTCCCAGTCAATAAATGTGTCATGACGTGCGCCACAGAACGGACACACCTCGGGCATCTCGCCGATCATGTTGTATCCGCAAACTTTGCATACCCACTGACCTTTACTCATCGTCATTCCTTTTGGCATTCATAGGCTGAAAGCACAATCCTGGGGCACCGTACTGGAAATGCCGTTATCAGCACAGATTTGAACAATGCGATCGGATGGGTTTTCTCCTTGAGGGGATGTTAAAGATATCAACTAAGTATGCGCTTCGACGCGACCAAGAGCCAACCGTGTCCCGTCCGGCCGGCGTATCGGTGTCATGCGGTTTTTCGCTACTATGCCCTGATGGTAACTCAGACTTCGCTGCCTCACCGACTTGACCCTTTGTTGAACCCCCGCTCCGTCGCCGTAGTGGGTGCATCCGGTAGACCCGGTCGCCCGGGCTACGACACGCTGCGCGCTTTGTCGATAATGAATTTCAAGGGGGCCGTCTACCCAGTCACGCCGACTTATCCGGCGATTGATGGATACAAGTGTTATCCCGACATGGAAAAACTTCCCCAGCAGGTTGACCTCGCGGTGATCGCCGGCAGCAGCGCGCGCATGGAACAACAGCTCGAGCAAGCGTTTCGTTGTGGTGCTCGAGCAGCGCTGGTGTTTGCCAACGCTAATGAGCGAGTGGACACTGATTCCGGTTTCCGTGACCGGATTGCCGCATTAGCGCACGCGGCCAATGCACCTTTGGCAGGTCCTTACACAATCGGGTTCGTCAATCATGCGAGGCGCGTCGCCGCATCGTGGGTACCACCCAAGGAAACTCATATTGAGCCCGGCGGCATTGTCGCTTTGATCCAATCCGGATCCACCTACGCTTTCTCGTTGACCACGGACCCCCGGATGCGCTTCGCGCTGGTCGTGCACCCCGGACAAGAACTCGACGTTACCGTGGCCGAATATATGGACTACGCACTGCGGATGCCTGAAACACGGGTGATTGGTTTGTTTCTGGAGACCATTCGGGATCCTGATGGATTCTTGCAGGCATTATCCAAAGCCGAAGACCGGGGCATTCCCATCGTCGTACTCAAAATGGGTCGTTCTGAAGCGGGTGCCCGACATGTTATCAGCCATGCTGGAAGATTGGCCGGCAGCGAACAGGCGTTCCAAGCGGTAGTTCGCCGCTACGGCGTTTTTCGTGCCTACACCATGGAAGAATGGTGGGCGACGATATTAATGTTGAGCCACACGCGTGCACCAGGCGAAGGTGGTGTCGCCGCGATCACCGACTCCGGCGGTCAACGTGCGCTGTTGTCGGATCTTGCCAGTGACATTGGTCTCGAATGGGCGTCGATTTCCGATGCCACAAAAAGTCGCATCGCACAGCGGCTGGATCCAACGTTGATGCCGGAGAATCCTTTGGACGCTTGGGGAGGGGACCCTGATTGGCCGCAGCGTTTCAAGCACCACTTTGAGGCGCTAATGGACGACCCGGCAACGGCAATAGGGGTGATGTTTACCGAGTACAGTAGTGGACCCAATGATCCAATGTCTAAGGAAATGGCGAACGTGTGCATAGAAGTTGCTTCACAGTGCAACAAGCCCGTCGTTGCGGCCCAGTTCACCGCGAGACATTTTTATCGTGACGCAATCGATCAATTGACCACCGCGGGAGTCCCCGTGCTGGATGGCGGGCGCAACACCCTCATCGCGCTCAAACGCACGCTGGAATTTCGCGATCGGTCGAAGCCGTGTGCCCCAACGCCGATCCATAGTATTGATTCACAAATCGTCACGAAATGGCGAGAGAGGTTACAAAGCAAAGAACCACTGAACGAACATCTTGCCCTATCGATGCTTGGCGAATTGGGACTGTCTATTTCCCGCAGTGCGCAAGCCCGTTGTCTGGATGAAGCAATAGCGGTCGCAGAACGTATCGGCTATCCGGTTGTCTTGAAAACCGCGCAACAAGATCTCACCCACAAAAGCGAGCATAACGGTGTGCACTTGAACCTGTGCGATCCCGGTGCGCTACGTGATGCGTACAGCGATATCAGCACTCGCCTTGGCGCTGCAGTATTGATTGCGGAGATGGTGGAGGATGGCACTGAAATTGCGCTCGGCATGACTCGGGATCAACAGTTCGGCCCGATCGTGATGGTCGGTGCTGGTGGAGTTTGGGTCGAGTTGTTCAATGATGCGTGTTTCGTCTTGCCGCCGTTCGATGAAAGTGGGGCGCAAGCCGCGTTGCGAGAGCTCACTGTATTTAAATTGCTGCGAGGCTTTCGCGGCCGGCCGCCCGCAGATCTCTACAAACTGGCCGCGCTGATCAGCCGCTTCTCAGTAATCGCCACAGAGTTTTCAGATATCATTGCCGAGATCGATATCAATCCCGTGATCGCCGGGGCAAATCGTTGCACCGCCGTAGATGCGCTGATCGTCCCATTGACTCAAACCTAATCGTCGGTGTTCACCAACATGACAGAGAAAACGACTAACTCCATTGCACATGTTACCTGTATTGGCACCGGCCTAATCGGTAGCGGATGGGCGGTGCATTTCTTGAGAGCAGGTCTGCACGTCGTTGCTTATGACCCCAATCGCAACGCGGAGAAGTATCTGCGCGATACAGTCGACAGGGCCTGGCCGTCTGTTCAGAAACTCGGTCTTAATGCCCACGCCTCTGTCGATCGTTTGCAGTTCACCGACGACTTGCCAGATGCCCTTGCGCACGCACAATTTGTCCAAGAGAGCGCGCCGGAGGACGAAACACTGAAGATGGAACTACTCAAACAAATTGACGCGGTGGCTGCGCCTGATGTTGTCATCGCTTCGTCCAGTTCGAGTTTCCTGGCCGGACGCCTGCGCAGTAAATGCGAAGCTCATCCGTATCGGGTACTGGTGGGGCACCCGTTTAATCCGCCGTATCTGATTCCTTTGGTCGAAGTCGTCGGCGGAGGGAGTGCTGATCCGCAAGCAGTGGAGCGTGCCGTTCAATTCTATCGCGACAGTGGCAGCCGGCCGATTGTGCTGAAGAAAGACATCCTGGGATATGTGGCCAATCGTTTGCAGCTCGCCGTCATGCGCGAGATCTTTCATTTAGTGGCGGAAGACGTCTCGAGTGTCGCGGATATCGACGATGCTATAGCTTATGGACCGGGGTTGCGCTGGGCCATTAAGGGACCCTGTGAGATTTTTATGCTCGCAAGCCAACGCCCGGATCAATTTGCACAATTCATCGATTTGATCGTCGAAGAGATCGACATGGGTTGCGTCGCAGTGGACCGGCCTACAATCCGGGAGGGTGTTCGCGAAACCATTGTCCAAGGTGTCGGTGCAAATCAACCCAATCTATCGTTTGAACAACGCCTGCTGGAACGGGATCAAAAGATTATTGCTCTGAGACAAACATTGGTTATATAGCGAATTATCCGAGCAAGGTGTGGTCAGGTCGCCACTCCAATGAGAGCATAGAGATGAGTCCATATACGGATATACGTAAGCAGTCGTACCTCAGCATCGTAAATCACGTTGCTTGCAAACGAGCAGGAGTCCATATACGGACGTTCAGACTCTACCCTCGCCTATCACAGGGTGTGGGTAGGGCGATCGGGGGTCAGAACACTGCCCAGAATAGCTTCTATTTTGCCCCGAGCCTTCTCTTCTTCCTTGAATTGAATCCCAACACCGGCGGCACGATTTCCCTGGGCGCCAATCGGCGTCATCCACACGATGTGGCCCGCGACCGGAATTTTGTCCTTCTCTTCCAATAGAGTCAGCAGTATGAATACCTCTTCACCTAGCTTGTATTTTTTGTTCGTAGGCACAAATAATCCTCCCCCCTTTAAGAACGGCATATATGCCGAATACAGGGTATTATTGTCCTTAATGGTCAGGGACAAGACAGTGGGACGTGTTTTTCCGTTCGATCCGAAAGAACCTTTACCCTTGTCAGAATTAGTTCTGTCTGCCATCTAATCTCATCCGCCTGAAGCAAGTAGCCCAAACAAATCCGTATGCTAACTGAAGGATTTGACAAGAAGTTGTCAAAATTCCCCAGGTGATATTGCCTCAGCAATTGGTCGGGGAACGCTTACGCGATAGCCTTGGGCATAATCGATTCCGATCTCTCGCACCCTTTCGAGGATCTGATCATTCTCAACGGACTTGGCAATAGTTCGCTTGCCCATCACTTTCGCAATGCGATTGATTGACTCGACTAGCGATAGGTCGATTGGATCGTCGATGATTTGTTTTACAAGCGTGCCATCGATCTTCAAGAAACTCACCAACAGGTTTCTGAGGTAGGAAAACGAGGATAATCCACTTCCAAAACCATCCAGTGCAAATCTGCAGCCCGATGAACTAAGGGTGTTGATAAAGCGAGTAGCACCTGCAAAGTTCGCGATCGCGGCCGATTCCGTGATCTCAAAACAAATCTTTTCGCGCTGGATCTGGGTCTCGTCAAATACCCGGTTAACAAACTCTAGAAACGCCTCATCCCCCAGTGAGTGGCCCGACAAGTTGATGCTACACAAATATAGGTCGTCCAGATGAAAGGGGTGATCTCCGAGCCATTTGAGTGCAGTTTCGACCACCCAGCGGTCAATTTTGCTGGATATGCCAAAGCGGTCCGCGGCCGAGAAAAGAGTGTCTGGCATCACTATGTCCCCTTGTTCGTCTTCCATGCGCAGAAGCAATTCATAGAACTTTCCAACTTTCTCTACTTGCTTGAGGGGTACGATTTCCTGCAAATCAAGACGGAACCGATTCTGCTCCAGCGCACTTTGAATGCGTGATATCCACAGCATCTCACCGTGGCGCCGCACCACCTCCACATCATCCTCGTGGGTGACGTGGATACGTTTGCCGCCTTTGTCCTTGGCTTCGTAACACACAGCATGCGCTGCACCGAGGACCGTCGGGATACTCTTGCTCATCTCAGAGATGGCCACGATGCCGATGCTCATCCCGATATGGAAACTCTGGCCGTCCCAAAAAAATCGGGAATTCTCGACCACGTTACGCAGGCAGTCTGCCACGCGTCGTGCCGACTCAAGGGAACAGCGTTCGAGTAAGACACCGAACTCATCGCCCCCCAAACGCCCCAAGGTGTCCTGTTTCCGTATCCAGCCGCGCAGCAACTGACCGAGCTGGCGCAGTAATTCGTCCCCTACCACATGACCGTAGGTGTCATTGATGGTTTTGAACTGATCCAAATCCATATAGCACAGAGCGTGCTGGACGGATTCACATTTCGCCGAGTCCAACAGTTTTTGCATGCGGTGTTCAAACTCGACACGGTTCACCAACCCAGTCAAACTGTCATGGCTTGCCTGGTGCAACAAGGACGTGCTCTCCGCTACCCCAATTTCTAACCTGCCGTGTGCCTGACTTAATGCGGTGGCCGCTGCCGCGTTGGCACGTGTGAGGTCAATACGCTCAGAGCACCGGTCGAGTGTCGCCACCAGCTCGTCAGCGTGAAAAGGTTTGCAGAGATAGTCATAAGCTCCTTCTTTGAGGGCAGCGATGGCCGTGTCAGCGGTAGCAAAAACGGTCATGACCACGCACAAAACGTCCTGGCGTAGCCGCTTGAGCGAAGTAATCAGATCTATGCCGCTGCCTTGCCCCAGCCGAACATCGATCAGGACCACGTCTGCGCCAAACGAGACCAATGATCGCTGCGCGTCACGAGAGTTGTAGGCAAGTTCCACCTCGTATTCTTCCAGTGTAAGCATAGTGAGGAGGGTGTTCGCAAAGTCGCGGTCGTCCTCAACAATCAAAACCCGAGGTTTTGATTGTGGGTCCACATTCTTCAGCTCGCCGGATGTCGCGGCCGTGGTGCGGAGATTGTGAATCGTTGCCATGCGTAACTCTGACCTATGAATGTTTTCTTACCGTGCTCGATTTGATTGAGCTTGGGGGGCAGTGGAACAGTAAAGCCTGCTACTGACCTAAACTTTAGAGTACCTAGGCGGTGCTTGCGTAAATTATTGTAAAAACGGCTTGATATGAACGAATAGAAAAACGCTGAGTTCAGAATTTTTCTGGATAAAACCCATGTTTCTGATGGCCAAGCATGACATGGGACGCCGGCATCGTCTGTAGGGCGAACGCCTTTGGGCGAGGTTTGGCTAAAGGTTGACTTCTGGTCCTCGATAGGACGACGTCTGCTTTTCGGTCCTTTTGAACCGACATTCAGAAGCTGAAGCACGAAGGACTGGATCACGCCCTGAGTTGTTCCGTCAAGTCTAGGTTGGGGTCCCCGCTTGATTGAGGGGCGGTGATCTTCTCCGTTTCAGCGCCTTCAGATAGGTAACTGCACTGCACGCAGTTCGTGTCTGCCAACAACGATACAGGATTCGCTGAGCCAGAATCAGAACATAGGTGCTGAGCCGGTTACGAAGATGCGCCGCCTGGAAGGCTGCCCTACATCGTTGATGTTGACGGCACCATAGTTCCGGGCTCCACAAGCAGTCCTTCGAAGCGTCCCTCACACTGGCGATTTTTTGGTCGAGGGTTGCCTGTCAAAGGTGTTAAACTATTCCGAGCGGTTAGACATCTACCTGTAAAACGCACGAAGACACCGTCGATGGAGATATCCAGATGAAGAAGTTGCTATCTATGCTTGCTTCAAGCCTGATCGTTTTTCTCAGCGCATCCTATGCAACAGCCCAGGACAATGGCATGAGTTTTTTTATTACCAGCGTGAATCCCGGCAACGGCGGCGATCTCGGCGGACTTGAAGGGGCCGACGCCTATTGCCAAAAGTTGGCCGAATCAGTCGGTGCGGGTGGACGTACTTGGCGAGCGTACTTGAGCACTGAGGCGCCTGACAAACGAGGCGAAAGCGCCAGACTCCGAATCGGTCAAGGCCCTTGGTATAACGCCAAAGGCGAGCTGATCGCCAAAGACCTCACCGAGCTGCACCTCTACAATAAAACCATCCTTTTAGAGACGGCGCTCAATGAAAAAGGCGAACTCGTCAACGGACGTTACGATAAGCCGAATGAGCACGATATACTGACCGGCACCCAGGATGATGGCATGGCTTATTTTCCCGATGATGCGGACCACACCTGTAACAACTGGACCAGCAGTGACGCAGGCAGCGCCCAGGTTGGTCATCATGATCGCCACGGTGGCGGCAATACCTCATGGAACTCCGCTCATGCCACAAGAGGTTGCAGCCTTGAGGCAATCGCAAGCACCGGTGGTGCCGGTTTGTTTTATTGTTTTGCTGCAGACTGACCCATAGATAATTGTTACGGAGCTGGCGAAGCAGCACGTAGATCCGCCGGTGCAGCGGCACGTGCGGTGGAGTTATGCCCGCGCGCGGTCCGACGATTCCAATGCCTTCCAATGACAGTGACGGGTCGCAAACCGCCCTTCAATAATATGTATCGT